>DASUQU010000001.1:0-2178 GCA_036280495.1 Thermomicrobiales bacterium
TGGGAAGCGTTCAAGCGGACCGGCCGCGTCATCTACACCACGCCGATCAAAGCACTATCAAACCAGAAATATCGCGATCTGCGCGCGATCTACGGCAATGAGGTCGGACTCCTCACCGGCGATGTCTCCGAGAATCGAGATGCGCGCGTCGTAATCATGACCACCGAAGTGTTGCGGAACATGCTCCTGCAGACACCATGGGACCTGGACAACGTCGACACTGTCATTTTCGACGAGATTCATTATCTCGCCGACCCGGAGCGCGGTACGACCTGGGAGGAATCGATCATCCTTTGTCCTGATCACGTCCAGCTCATCTGTCTCTCCGCAACGATCAACAACGCCGACGAGATCGCCGCTTGGATCAGCCGCACCCACCGCCCGATTCGGCTCATCACCCACACGGAGCGGGCCGTGCCGCTGGCCCTGCACTATTTCATCGACAGCAAGCTCAATCTCGTGGTGGACCATACCGGAGCCAAAGTGCGCGACTTTCCCCACACGGGCGGCGAGTTGCGGCGCCAAGTCGCGCGCGGCGGGTTCGCCAAGCAACGCGCTGAGCGCAGCACGCCGGAGATGGACGAGCCGCAGCCGCGGGAGATCGTTGATGCCCTCGCCGCGAAGGACATGTTGCCGGCCATCTACTTTCTCTTCAGTCGAAACGATTGCCAGGCATTCGCCGAGCGTCTCGCCGTGATGCGGCCGAATCTTGTCACCGAACGCCAGGTTGGTCTCATCGACCAGACGATCGAGGCCATCCTGGCCGGGATGCGTCCTGAAGACCGGGAATTGCAGCAGGTCCAGACCATGATGGCCCTCGCCCGCAAGGGGATCGGGTTCCACCACGCCGGGCTGCTGCCGATCCTGAAGCAACTGGTCGAGGTGCTCTTCACACGCGGCCTGATGGAAGTCGTCTTCGCCACCGATACCCTTGCCCTGGGCATCAACATGCCAGCGCGCACCGTCGTCATTGGGCGCATAAGCAAATGGGATGGCCGCCGCCGTCGCATGTTGATCCCAAACGAGTTCCAGCAGATGGCTGGCCGGGCGGGACGGCGTGGCATGGACCCCTTTGGACACGTCGTCGTTCCGTACTCGCCGTGGTTTACCTTCCGCGAGACCCTCGACATCGCCACCGGTGAGCTGCACCCTGTGCAGTCCGCGTTCGCCATTCGCTACAACACGGTGCTCAATCTCTGGGACCCCCCTCTCGGGGAGCGGGTTCGCGCCTTGCTTCAGCAGAGCCTGGCGCAATTCCAATCGAGTCAGCGAATTCGCGACCTGGAAGATCAGATCATCGCCGTAGGCGAAGAGATCGACCGCATCCCACAAGGCTGTCTGATCGGTCTGGAAGGCGGCGAAGAACTTCTCGAGGATTACCGCCGTCTCAATCGGTCCCTCGCAGCAGCGCAAAGCAAGGAGCGCCGGCTCGAGGGCGAGCGGGCGAGTGTTCATCGGGACCTGCAGGCGACCACGCCGTGGGCCGAGCCAGGACGCCAGGCGCTCCGCCGCGCGTTCCGTTCGGCTCCACCGGGCACCATCGCTCACGCGCGTGATGGCGGATGGGGCATCTTGCTCGGCAAAGGCTCACAGGGTGGAGTCGGACGATTTCTCTTCCGCGACGGCTCGATCAGGTTGTTGACCGAGTACCGCCAGATCGACCACCTGACGGAGAAGCGAATCGAACTGCCGCTGGAATTCCAGAACCCGGCGGAGGATATCGTCGATGGCGTGGCACTGGCAGGCAAGCGCCGGTTCAACAGCCTCTGGAAGATGGTTGACACCCTGGGCTTGCCCGATCTCGATGCCATGGCCGCGGAGCACCGCGCAATCGAAGAGCAACGCGCCGCGTCGCGCATTTTGGCCCTGGAAGATGACCTCACCGGCGCCGCGGTCCAGGCGCGATCGCTCTGGCATGAACGCCAGCACCACCCCTGCCATGAATGCCCGCGGCGAAACGAGCATCGCGATTATCTCGCCCAGGTCGATCGCCTCGACAAGGATCGCCGCGGCCTCGAAGAAGACCTCGGGCGGGAAATCGACCTTGAAGAGGAACGGCTGCGCAATGTCATCCGCGGTATCCGCAACGTCTTACATCGGTTCGGCTATCTGCATCGGGGTTACCCGACCGAAAAAGCCGACATGCTCGCCGAGGTTTTCGACAACGACGGCCTGATC
>DASUQU010000002.1:0-4950 GCA_036280495.1 Thermomicrobiales bacterium
TCCGTGATCGCGAAGGGCTTCGGCACGTAATCATCGGCCCCGGCATCCAATCCACTCACCCGGTCCGGGACGGCGTCGAGGGCAGTCAGCATCAGGATCGGCACCGGCGGTTGCTCGTAGGCGGCTTCCATGGCCCGCACCCGACGGCAGATCTCCATGCCGTCGATATCGGGCAGCATCAGATCGAGCACGATCAGATCAGGCGGCGAATCCCGAACCACAGCGAGCGCGCCGCGTCCATCGCTGGCTACGTCGACCTCGTAGCCTTCGAGCAGCAGGCTGCGCTGCACCAGGCGAGCGATGTCCGGTGAGTCCTCCACCACGAGAACACGCGTCATAGTCATCATCCCTTCGGGAGTCCAACGGCTCAGATCGTAGAACTGCGCTTTCGCCGCATTTTACCTGCCTATTGCATTTCGCGGAACAAGCTACTGGAAATGTCTCATGAGATTGGCCTGAATTGTGACAATTGGGGCTCTCATTCCTGTCCAAACACGCCCTGAGGCGCGACAGCATCCTCGATTTGACTCTAAAGCGATGCCCACTCTTTGGCGAAAACGAAGCCGTCCTGAAAGGGCGGGTGAATCAAGCTGAAATTCCACCACCCATTGACTGACCTGACGCAATCTCCTACGGTGCGAGAATGGCATGGAACAAGCGACACGAGGTGTGAGCGACGTGGCGTATCTCTGGGTGGCACTCGGCGGAGCGGCGGGCTCCACCGCTCGCTTTGCCATCGCCCAGTGGGCGGGGGCCCGCTGGGGCTGGACGTTCCCCTGGGGAACATTCGCCGTCAACGTTACTGGATCGCTGGCAATCGGGCTCGTGATGACCTTATTGCTTGCGCGCGGCGCGGACCCAGCGTACCGCTTACTCCTGGTGACCGGATTCCTCGGTGGCTACACCACGTTTAGCGCGTTTTCATTCGAGGCACTTACGCTCCTCGAAGCGCGCCGCTGGGACGCAGCAGCGTTCTACGTCATCGGCAGCGTAGTGCTCGGGTTGGTCGCCACCGGGCTTGGCCTCGTCCTGGGAAGACTGCTGGTCCGTTAGCCCGGCAGGTCAAACGTCTCACTCGCTCCGGGTCTGCACTCGTTCGATTCGGAGCGCGAAGACGTTGAGCAGCAGCGCGGCCAGGAGCACGATCCCTTGCAGCGCTTGTTTGAATGTGATCGGGATATTGGGCAGCAGATTGAGCCCGTTGGACAGGATGCCAAAGATCAGCAGACCCAGGATCGTGTTGCGCATGCCGCCCTCACCGCCGAACAGCGAGGTGCCGCCAAGCACAACCGCGGCGATCGTACTGATCAGAATTTCCTCTCCTGAGGATGGATTGGCGCTGCTGAGGCGCCCGATGAAGAGAAGGCCGGTCAACCCGGCTGTCACCGCGGCGATGACCAGCGACAACATCACGACCTGCCGGGTGTTGACCCCGGACATTTCGGCTGCCTCGCGGTTCGCGCCGGTCATATAGACGTAGCGACCAAACTTCGTATAGCTGAGCACGAATTCGCCGATGAGCAGCACGACCAGCGCGACCAGCCCAATCACCGGGACACCCAGGATCTGGCTGCTGACGCTGCCCAATTGCTTCAGCACCGGAGGCACGTCGAAGATCGGCTTGCCTTCGCTGACGAAAACCGACATACCCCGGGCGATCGTGAGCATGGCTAGCGTCATCATGAACGAGGGGATGCCCACGTAGGCCACCAGGAAGCCGTTGAGCAGGCCGATCACCGCGGCGACGAGGATCGCGACCGGGATCCCCCAATTGCCGAGGGCAATCGTGTCGCCCACCCAGAACCAGGCCGCCAACACCCCGGTGAAGGTGGCGACCGACGCAATACTGAGATCGATCTCGGCGCAGAGCAGGACAAACGTGACCCCAGTAGCCGCGACCGCGATCGGCGCAATCTGGGTCACAATGTTTTGCAAGTTCTGCGTGGTCAGGAAAACGTCCGTCACCAGGCTGAAGAAAATGAACATGCTGATCAGCGTGACCAGCGGCGCCAGGAGCCGCGCGTTGCGGCTGGCCCAGTTCAACGCGTCCTGCTTGCGAGCGCGCCGAACGACACGACCGCCCAGCGGGGCTCCTACTCCCTGAGGCATCTCCTGAGCCATCCCCGCTCCCCTATGCGTAGCTCATCAGCAGGTCCTTGCTGACCCGCTCGCCGGCAAATTCTTTCGCGATCTGCCCTTTGGCCATGACCAGGATACGGTCCGCTTCAGCCAGCACCGTCTCCGGCTCCGTCGAGATGAGGACGATTGCCACGCCCTCTGCCTTGAGCGCCTTGATCAGATCGAGCACTTCGCGCTTGGCGCCGACGTCCATGCCGCGCGTCGGCTCGTTGAGGATGAGCACCTTGGGCTGCACCGTCAGCCACTTCGACAGCGCAACTTTCTGCTGGTTGCCACCGCTCAGGTTGCCGGCGGCCAAACTTGGATCCGGCGGCCGCACGCCCGTCCGTCTCACCAGATCGCCGGCGATGCCGATCTCGCGCGATTGACGAACAATACCGCCGACGATCTCGTCGAGATGAGCCAGCGTGATGTTCTTGAAGATCTCATGGCGTGGGAAAATCGTGGCCCGCCGGTTCTCAGAGAGGTAGGCGATTCCCAGTCGCTTCGCCTCCCGGGTCGACTTCGGCGCGACCGGCGTCCCATCGAGTCGCATCGTCCCGGACGACGGCCGGTCGCGACCGAAAAGAACGCGGGCAACCTCGGTCATGCCAGCGCCGAGGTTGCCAAAGATCCCCAGGATTTCCCCCGGGCGCGCTACGAACGACACGTCGTCGAAGTCTCCTGCCAGGCTGAGTCCTTCGACCTCCAGAACCGGCGGGGCGTTCGATGGCGCCGGCAGTGTGACGCCGCCTTCGTAGCTCTCAGCCAGGGTCTCGGCGTCGCGGCCGATCATCAACTGGATGAGGTGGTGCTTGGTCAGGCCCTGATTCGGCAGCGTCGCGATCTTGCGTGAGTTCTTGAGGACCGTGACGCGGTCGGAAACGGCGAGCACGTCCTCCAGGAAGTGGGAGATGAAGACCAGACTCGAGCCGCGCGCCTTCAATTCTCCCATTGCCGCGAAGAGTCGCGCCGACTCGGGTCCCGAAAGCGCCGATGTCGGCTCGTCCAGCACGATAATGGACGCTCCGGAGAAGACGACGCGCGCAATCTCGACCAGTTGCTGCCCGCCGAGCGACAGCCTTCCCAGCGGACTCGAGACATCGGCGGCAATGCCAAGTGCGCTGAGATGCTCACCCGCCTCCCGCCGCATCTTCTTCCAGTCGATCAGGCCCGATCGTGTCGTTGGTTGGCTGCCAAGAAAGACGTTTTCGGCGATGGTCAGAGCGGGCATGCAGGAGAGCTCTTGATAGATCATCCCGATGCCGCGCGATTTCGCTTCGGCGGGTGAGGCGAACTGAACCACCTCCCCTCGCAACAGGATCTCCCCTTCATCCGGCGTGTGAACACCGGAGAGGATCTTCATCAGGGTGCTCTTGCCGGCGCCGTTCTCGCCGACTAGACCGTGGATTTCGCCTGGCAGCAGCTCAAAGTCGACCCCGTCGAGCGCGGTCGCGCCGCCGAAGCGCTTGGTGACGCCGCGGAGCGCGAGAATCGGCTCCGCGGCGTCAGCCTGCGTTTGAGAGGTGGAAGAATACGCGATGGGCTCCGCTTGATCCGTGGCTACATCTGCCGCCATGGCCTCTTGCCTCGCCTGCCCCACGCTTCCTTCCCCGCGCTCACTAGTACTGCATGTTGTCGTGGAGCCAGATGTATCCGGCCGCGTTGTCCTTCGTGATCGGCCCGCCATCGGTGCGGATGAACTTCGGAACTCCGCCCTCGGCCATATCGGTGCCGGAGACGGTCAGGTAGCCAGCCCAGATCGCGCCGCCATGAATGCGGCCGCTCGGGTTGATGACCGAAGCCAGGAGCTTGTCCTCGAGAATCGCCTCGCAGGCGTTCTTCAGGCCATCGACGCCGACCAGCAGCACCTGATCCTGCTTTCCGGCGGCTTCGACGACGCTCTGCGCGGCGAGTGCCATGTCGTCCGAGTGGAAGAATCCGCCTTTGACGTCGGGGAACCGTTGGAGGAGGTCCTGCCAGAGCGAGGCAACCTGCTCGATCTGCCAGTCACCAGGTGTCTCGTCGACGACCTCGATATTCGGGTAATTCTCCAGCGTCTGGCGGAAACCCTCCGCCCGGCCCTGGGCTCCGGTGTGCGCCAGCTGCCCCTGGGTGTGGATGACCTGCCCCTCGCCGCCCATCGCCTTGAAGAGCTCATTGGCGACGGTGGATCCCATGTAGATGTTGTCCGGCTCGAGGTAGGTGAGGTGTCCAAATTCCGCGAACTCGGCGGGATCCTGCACCAGCCGGGTGTCCATGTCGATCAGCGGGACACCTTTGGCAATGATCTGATTCGCGGCATCGACCAGCGCGTCGCTGGCTGACGGATGGACGGCGACGAAATCGAAGTCCTGCGAGGAGATCGTCTGCAGGTCTTGCAGCTGCTTCTCGACGCTGAACTGACCGTCGAAAGACGTGACCTCGACTCCCAACAGGTCACCGAAGAACTTGGCCGTCTCCATGCCGTGCGCGACCCACGTCGAACCCGCGCCGACCTCGGATGTCGCGGCGGTGAACTGCTTCTCGGGAAGGTCCTCGGGGAGGAGTCCCAATGATGCCAGTCCCTGCGCCGCGGTGACGTGGCGGCCGACGCCGGTCGCCATGGCGAGCGCGCCTAACGTGGCAAACCCGCCTTTGAACGCGTCCCGCCGCTTGAAACTCTTCTTCAAGCGATCGCCGACAAACTCGAGTTCCAGCCCGGCGAGCGGACCGCGCTTCGCGACATCTCCCATCGGTGCTACCTCCACAGGACTGTTCGTCGTCTGTGCCGGCGACCACCGCCGGCAAACATCGCGCCGTTTCCTCACGAAACCATCCCGAATCTCGGGA
>DASUQU010000003.1:0-6639 GCA_036280495.1 Thermomicrobiales bacterium
TCGACCGTCATTCCAGTCCCCGAGGCCCGGATGGCGGCGAAGAGCATGGCGGTCGACTGGAGGTTGTCGGTGAGGGTCGTCGCCGGTGGCGGATCGCCATCGAGCCAGTCCAGGAACTGAGCCGCAACCGCCTGGTGGCCCTCCCATATGACCTCGACCGGAGGCACTTCGCGCGTCTGTAGTCTCCCTGCCGCCCTTCATTCCTCGATGCGGCACGACGGGATTCCTTGTGCAAGTGCGCCGGAATGACACGACGGCTACATGCTATTTGCTCGCCGCTTCGCCCCGACTTCCGACTCCCGACTCCCGGCTGCGTTGAACCACTCTTCCTCCAGGATTGCGTAGAAGTATTCGTCCCACCACGTCGTCTCGTCACGGTAGATGCATTTCCGGAGATGACCTTCGCGCTGCATGCCGAGCTTTTCCATGACGCGCCAGGACGGTCTGTTCTCCGGCTGGCAGGTCGCGATCACGCGGTGGACGGAGAGCGATTCGAACCCGTATCGAAGCAGTGCCGCCGCAGCCTCGGTCGCGTACCCCTGCCGGTGATACCGTGGGTGAAAGACCCAGCCGAGCTCGTAGATGCGGGGGGCGAACCAAGGATGAAACCCCACGTGCCCAATGAGGCGATCCTCCGCTCGCAGGTCGATGGCATAGGTCCGCGCTTCCTCGGTCATGCTTTCGGCAATGAACCGCTTAGTTTGCTCCTCCGTCATCACGCCTTCCGGCACGTAGGTCATCACGCCGGCATCACTGGTGTAGGAATGGACAGCCTCACAGTCATCAGCGGTGAAGTGGCGAACCCGTAGTCGTTCGGTTTCGATGGGGAGGGCTGACACGGTCCTCGCTCCTCGTCTGGAAAAGAGGCGCTGAACGGCGCCTCGACGTGCTACTCCCGGTCGTACGCCTCGATCACCTTCGCGAAATCCCGCAGTGTCTCCATCGTGCACGGGTCTGGAGCGCAGAGGTAGTGGACCAGTCCCACATCCCGGAACGAGTGCATCGCCGCGGCCATCTCGTCGACACTGCCGCGGATCGGGTACCAGCGATCCTGGCACCCGGCCATGGCGAATTGACTGCCGCCGGTGCGGATCAGGCCTGTCGGCTCCCGGCCAACCTCGAGACACGCCTCGTCGAGCAACTTCATGCGCTCGGCCACGATCTCCGCGTTGTCCTGCCAGTCCGCGTTCCACGCGTCGGCGTACAGCGCGGTGAGACGCATCATGCGCGGCTTGTTGGCGCCGAACAGAATGGGCGGGCCGCCCTCGCGCCAGCGCGGGCCGCGCGGGAAGTTGATTGCGTCGCGCGCCTGGTAGTACTCACCCTCGAACGTAGCGCGACCCGTCCGCACCAGCGGCGAGATGATCTGCAGCGCCTCCTCGAAGCGATCGACGCGGTGATCGAAGGGGAGGCCATACATGTGGTACTCGTCGGCATGCCACCCGCAGCCGAGCCCGAGCACGAAGTTGCCCCGGCTGATGTCGTCGATGGACTCGGCCATCTTGGCGATCGAGCCGGGGTTGTGGAACGAGGTACAGGCCACCATCGTCCCAATGGGAATCCCCGGCAGCGCGGCCGCAATACCTGCGGTTGTCGTCCAGCACTCCCAGACACCGCGCGCTTGACCGCCGTGTCGCTCCAGCTTCAGCATGAAGTGATCTGGCAACCAGAGCATATCGAAGCCGATCTCGACGGCGAGTCTGGCCATGGCCACGGTATCCCAGAAGCTGTCCACCGGCGAGTCGTTGGCGACCGCGTTCTGCTCGGCGATGGGGAGCATCAATCCCAGGCTCATCGGGCGCGTACTCTCCGGCCAGCGCCCCTGCTGGACAACAGGCTCAACCGCAGCCTCAGGAACTCGCGTCTCGACGCCCATGGGATCTGGCTCCTCTCACGTCATCCCGGGGACAAACCGAATCCAAATCGATCGCAAGCAGATCGTCATCATCGCCGATTCGCGAACGCCTTGCCTCATGTCGCTGAAGTGCCTGGTCCCCGCGCACGAGCGGCAACACTATCCAGACGCGGGTGATAGCGTGACCGGAAAGTGATAGGGTGATGGGGGAATTGGCTATCGGCTACTGGCTATCGGCTATTGGCTTTCTTACGACTCACGACTTACCGACTCCCGACTTGCCGACTTACCGACTGGCCGTCTTGCCGTCTCGCATCGGTGGCGCCATGAAGACTGAGCCGAACCCAAATCACCCGGATAAGACCCTCCACGAGGTCCCCCTTCGGCAGCGGATCCCGCGCTACGCGATCTCGCTGCCGGAGCGCATAGCACGTGCCGCGGTCGCGCTCGTCGGCGGCGCGGTCTATGAGACGAGCAATGTGGCAGTGCCGCGCGCGCTACGGGAGTCCAAGCTCTATCAGGTGACCATCGATCGCCTGCTGCGCATCCTGATCGAGTGGGTGGGCGATGTGCGCGACGTCTATCGCGACGAGGCGACCCCGGTCCGGGAGTTGGCGGTGCGCAAGTTCACCGGCAATGTGCTCGAGGTGGCCAGCATTTTCGCCGTTGGCTTCTCACCATTGTGGTTGCTGGCGGCCGCTTCCGATGTCATGGGCGGGTCAAAGACTTACCTGCGAGCACTGGTCGCCGAGCTGGAAGCGGCGGGACACCTGCCGCAGGACACGGACGTCGCGTCCTACGAAGAACTTCTGAGTCGCCTCGAGACCGGCTCAGCGGTCATGGCGGATGCGATCGACATTCCCCCGATGTCGCTGCGGGAAGCTCGCGCTTCATTCGACGCTCTGCGCCAGCAGGCGAGCGATCTTCCCCCGGCCGAGGACCTGGCCACGCTCTTTCAGGAGTTGCAAGCGACCGCACGACGAGAAGGACGGTCGTTGACCGATATCTCAGCGGCGCTCGCCCTGGCGGCGGCGAGGGCGGGCATGGAGATTGGCAACGTCCATGTCTTCGACTTCTACCGCAATGCACTCGGCGCGATCCGCGAAGAGGGACTGCTCCGCTACTTGCGCCGGGTTGCGAGGCCGTTCCTCTCGCGAGCGGGGAGCCATTTCGACCCTGACGAGAGGACATACACGGAGCGCTTTCTGCATTGGATCGATTCCCGGCGCGGTGACGAGCGGTCACGAAACATCCCATAAGCTGAAATCCGACGTAAACCTGGGCAAAGCCCGCGAAACGGGGGGACGAGCGGGTACGGATGGGACCAGGGAAGGGATCGAATGGGTACTATCGGAAATCTCCGGGTAAACGATCATTAGCCGTCACCCTGACCGCCGGCCGCCCACGGAGTGAGGGATTTGCCGCGACGTCTTTCGTTGAGGAATCGCCTGATCCTGTTTGCGGCCGCTTGCTTGCTGCCGCTTCTGATCGTGATCGCGGTGATCATCGCCGAGGCGGCCGATGCCGGTCGCGATCAAGTCCTCGACGCGCAGGCCGCGACCGCTGAGGTCGTCGCCAGCGTGTTAGGAACCACCCTCTCTGACAACCAGAAAGTGCTGCAAGAGCTGGCGAGTATGGACCGCGTGCGTCGCATGGACCCGGAATCGGCAGACGCACTCGATCAGTTCGGCCGAGCCCACCCCAATCTCTACGGCCTCTTTCTGCTCGGTCCGCAAGGCGACCTGATCGCCAGCACAGGCCTCGACCCGACGCAGTTCCAGACACACTCCGCATTCCGCGATGCTGTCGATCGCTCGCTCAAGTTAGGCGAACCGGGCGTTTCGAATGCCTTGACCGCTCCCGACGCACGGGTGATCGCACTCACCATGCCAGTACGAACCAAAGATCAGGCGGAGGGAGAGCCGATCGGTGTCATCGGCTCCCTGCTTTCAGTCGAGCGCCTCGGTGCGGCCGTGCTGCCCTTCGCGCGTGGCGACACCCTGATCGCGGTGGTCGCGGACGGGCAGGTTGTCGCCACCCAGGGTGCCGATCCGGCCGTGAGCGCGCTGGCCTCGACCACTGTCCCACCGCTGTCGACAAGTGGTCCAGAAGCTCACGTCTATGTAGATCAAAATGGCAAACAGAGATTCGCCGTCTACGCTCCGGTGCCGGGTTCGACTTGGGGAGTGCTGGTGACCCATCCCTCACCCGCGGCGTACGCTCCAACCCAGGCCATGGTCACGCGCTCGATCGCGGCTGTTGCCGCCGCGGCGCTCGGGACCCTGGCGCTGAGCGCCCTTGCCGCCGAACTGCTGACGCGACCGTTACGCGAGCTCCGTTTTCAGGCGGAAGCGCTTGCCCATGGGGATTTCAGCCGACGAGAACTGGTCGAGACGGGAAGTAGCGAGATCGCCGATCTCAGCGAGGCCCTGGATGCAACGGCCCGGCACCTCAGCGAGCAAGTCCGCGATCTGGAGCAAGCGCGGGAGGCCGGCGCCACCCAGGCTGAGCAACTGCGCGAATTGAACCGGCGCACCGTGCGTCTCCAGGAGGACGAGCGGCGGCGAATTGCCAGCGAGATACACGACGCCGTGTCTCCACTGATTACCGGAGCGCTCTACCAGGCGCGGGCGTTGCGTCTGGGCACTCCGAACGATCCCAACCGCTCTGTCGCCCGTCACGACTCGACGCTGGACGGGATCGGCGAACTCCTCTCCAAAGCCATGGAAGAGTTGCATGGCGTTATCTTCGCGCTCCGTCCACCCGATCTCGATGATATTGGGGTTGTCGCGGCAATTGAGCGCTACATCGCTCAGGTGCAGCGCTCCGGGCTCAATGTCCATCTCGAGGCGGAGCAGGAGCCACCGCCACTCACGCCCGAGGTGCGGCTGGCCATCTACCGCATCGTGCAAGAGGCCCTGCACAATGCCTTGCGCCACGCCGCCGCGGACGAGGCGGTCGTTCGCTTCGAGGTCATCGATGACACGCTTCGGGTCACGATCAGTGACAATGGAGCCGGGTTCAATCCGGAGCACGGAACGCGTCCGACAGCGCTCGGATTGCTCAGCATGCGCGAGCGGGCCGCGGCAATCGGCGCGGCGTTCGCCGTGATGTCGAGTCCCGGTGACGGGACGACGGTCATGATCGAGCGGCAGATCGATCCCGAGCTGACCACCGTGCCGGAACTGGAGCCGGCCGGGGACGTGCCGGAGCTGGAGGTTAGCGTGCCGAAACGGATCCCCGCGTGATCTCAGTGCTCCTGGTCGACGACCATCCCGTCGTGATCGAAGGTCTGCGCAAGGTGCTGGCGACGGCAGGTGATCTGACGGTCACCGGCGAAGCGCATGACGCCTCGGGGGCGATCGAGAAGACCCGCGCCCTCCATCCCGACGTCGTACTGCTCGACCTGAGGATGCCAGGAGCCAGCGGCGTGCAGGCGACGCGGCAGTTGCGCGACGTGGATGACCACGTCGCCATCATCATCCTCACCTCGTACGGTGACCAGGCGTACGTGCGGCAGGCGCTGGAAGCGGGCGCTGACGGCTACCTGCTCAAGAGCACCGCCCCGGAGAAGCTGATCGCGGCGATCCGGTCCGCGGCCCGCGGTCGTCGACAGCTCAGCCCGGAATTGCTGGACGGCGTGCTCCTGGAGTTCGGTGGTCTGGCGCGGGAGCAAACCCAGCGCACGAGCGATCTCTCCGCCGACGATCTGGAGATTCTGCGGCGGGCTAGCAAAGGCGCCACCAACCGGGAAATCGGTCTGGCCACTGGCCGTACCGAGGTCGCGGTCAAGAAGCGGCTGCAGGTCATCTTCCAGAAACTGGGAGCCGTTGACCGGGCGCATGCAGTCGCCGAGGCGATCAGGCGCGGCCTCATCTGAGCGGGGCTGTTGGCCGCTGGCTATTGGCCGAAGACGGCGAGACGGCGAGACGGCAAGAACGAGAAAAAGCCGATTGCTTATAGCCAATAACCAATGGCCAATAGCCGTTCCCGGCGCGAACGTGCGGATAACGGTATCCAATAGGGACCTATCGCCATTGCATGTGTCCTTACAATGCGGACAGGGAGTGGCCTCCTCATAGGGTCGTTCCTGGAGCGATCTCCGATTTGCTCCAGCCCGCGGCGAGGCGTTCAAGCGGGCAAAGGAGCCGGACCACCTCTTAGCGTCGCCAGCCACGACGCGAGGCGTCCTGTTCCTGCAGAGGTGTAGGGGGCGCGGCTGTGTCCAGCCGCGCTCCTCTCTGCACAGATCTGCCCATACTTCAACTGATCTCCTTGACGCATATCACATCGCGAGTCCCCGGTTGGCTGCGCCGCGTGCCAGAGAGTCACCCTTGCGCAGGTAGCACTCCGCACGTCGTGGCTGGCGCAATAGCAACGTCATGAGAATCGCCGGCTGTTTGTTCGGTACACTCGCTATCGCGTCCGCCCCCGATCATCGTGCGCCTGTGCCCCGCGCCGTCGCAGCGATGCGGGGCACTTCATCTGGATAGATACGATGCCGCCGGGATCAGGCGTTCCACCTCTAAGAAGGGTGCGCAGTATTCGCTACGTAACGCCCCTTCGCGAGGGCGGGTCGTTACCGGCCATCATGGAGGCGGACGATGACGGCCTCGATGTCGTCAAATTCCATGGTGCGGGACAGGGACCGAAGGCGCTGGCGGCGGAGCTGATCGCCGCCGCGATCGGCCGCCTGCTCGAGCTGCCTGTGCCCGAGACCGTCCTGGTCGATCTCGATCCCGCGCTCGGCATGGCCGAGCCGGACCCCGAGATCCAGGAGCTGC
>DASUQU010000004.1:0-3361 GCA_036280495.1 Thermomicrobiales bacterium
TCGTAGGAGATCTGCGGTTGGAACGCGACGAACGCCGGCACTGTAACCGTGAGAAACGCATCTCCCGGGAAAAGCGAACGTGTCGCGCGGTAGGCGGCATAGACCGTCACGAGGCCGAATGGTATGGCCGCCAGCCGTAGAAGATAGTGCTGCGCAACCGGCGACGCGGTCGATGAGGCGGCATACAGCGGGACCATCGTGGCGTAATAGAGAGGCGGGTGGTTCGCCGCATATTGGTAACCCGAAGGAAAGTAGCCCTGGCCAGGAACGGTGACGATTCGCGGCGGGTTGGCGCCCCAGCGCGGGCTGTCCGGATCACAATACCAGTCCAACGTGAACCGGCAGAACGGATAGAGCTCGGCTGGGATTTCGTCAGTCGGTGGGGGATCTCCGCCATTCAAACCCGCGCGCCAGGTCCTGAGATCAGGCAGCTCGGGGATCCGACCCTCACTGGCCAGAGTCCGTACGTAGCTGTAGTGCGCCAGCTCGTCGTGCCCGCTGAACGGGTAGTAGACGGCAACAGAGAAGATCTGTTTTACCGCGTACAGGATCAAGAGCACGATGATGAAGCGCGTGGCCTCGGGCCACCGCCCCCGGCTCATGAGGCGAGTCAACCGCCGACGCTTCGAGCCCGCGGTTGGAGAAACCGGCGAGGAGTCCTCCAGGTCACCCATTGGGCCTACCCGTCGTCAGGTAGTGCGGTTCAGGATCTTCCCGCGGCCACCGGTTCCGCGACGCGCTTGATCTCGTGGTACTCGTCGTCCGCATTGACCTGATCGAGATCGTGGCTCTCACCGAGGATGTTCTTCGCCGCCAACAAACCGGTCTCGATCGAGTGATCCGTATTGTTGTACCGGAATGTGCCGTAGCGGCCAATGATCTGGAGGTTCTCGAGCTCGCCGATAAACGATCGGATCTTGGTAAGTGGCTCCTGATAGCCGATGACATAGGCCGGGTACGCGCGAGGTGCCCGCACGATGAAGCCGCCAATCACCTCGTCCGGGGTGATGAACTTCAGGTCGTCCACCAGATGGCGAACTGTCTGGGCGACGAGCTCCTCTTCGCTCATCGACCAGATATGATCGCCAAAGGAGCAGAAGTATTCGACCACCAGCGACGTCAGATCGTCGCTGGGCACCATGGCCGGACTCCAGTTCTTCGGCTCGTGGAACCGGCCAAAGAGGATGTCTTTGTCATGGACATAGAGCCAGGTATCCGGTGTGACCTGGCGCTTCTTCAGCATGATGTTGACGGTGATGATGTTGCGGAATGTGAGGGCGTCAGCGGCTGCCAGAATCTCGGCCGAGGGAGCCGGGTCCATGATCTTGGCGAGGAGCGTCAGCGGAATGGACGAGATATAGTTGTCCGCTTCGACTCGCTCGGTCCCGTTCTCTGTCGAGACCGTGATGCCGACGACGCGGTTCCCTTCGCGATGGACCTTCTCGACCCCAGTGTTGAGCCGAATCTCGTTGCTCGCCGCACCAATGGCATCAGCCATCCTTTCCGAGAATCGCCCGAACCCACCCCGCGGGTACATGAAAGCGTCAATCAGACTGACGACCTTCCCCTTCGACGGGACAACCGCGTCCTTCACGGCCGTCACCAGGGACATGCCTTTCGATCGCTGCGAGACCCAATCGCCGCTCATCTGGTCGCAGGGGAGACCCCACACCTTCTCCGAGTACCGCTGGAAAAAGAGTCGGTAGAGCGTCGGGCCGAATTGATCGATGTAGGCATCCTCCATCGATTCGACCGGCGACGGACTGACGCGCTGTTTCACTCGTGTCCGGCCGTAGTCGGCCATAGCCTTAGCGGCCACGACCGGGCCAATTGCTTTCAGGGCATTCGAGATCTTGAGAGGATAATCAACGTATTTGCCGTCGAAGTAGATACGGCTGACGCGGTTCACCCAGAGAAGCTCCTCGGCGACGACCTCGCGGAAGAGCGCGTTGAGCTCATCGTTCTTCGTGAACCAACGATGCCCGCCGATGTCGAAACGAAACTCTCCATACTCGGTCTGGCGACGAATGGTTCGCGCCAGACCACCGACAAAGGGGGCCTTCTCGAGCACAGTGGTCGGGACTCCGGCTTTGGAAAGGACATAGGCCGAGCAGAGACCGCCGGGTCCTGCCCCCATCACGACGGTCGATCCGGCCTGGTGAGGTGCGGACCCATTGGGTGAAGCGCCATTAGATGCAGCGCCGTCAGAACCAAATTGGCGGCCGTTGTGTGGTGCATCCATAGTTTTGAAAGACCCTCTAATTCATTCGGCTAGGCGGCCGAGCAGTACCGGCGCGCTGCGAAAGTAGCCGCGTCGGCCGCTCTCAGCGGCCGTCCACCCGACGCTGCGTGAACACCCTGTCATCGTATCTGACAGGGATCATCGCGCAGATAGGGCAAGCGATCATTGCCATGATTCGATCACCGACGCCAGGTGAGCGCGTGATTCAGACTGAAATTCCAGACAGCGGCAATCCCGGCACCAATGAGGTTCGCTACCAGGTAATCCAGTCCGATGCGATGGAGCGACACAAGCGTCAGCCAGTTAATGAGCAGTCCCCCGGAATTGATCGACCCATAGAGCAAGCCCCGATGCAGAATGCGGCCATTTCCCCGGTCATGCCAAGTCCACCGTTCATTCAAGATGAACGTCACGATCATCGACAGGAATATCGCTATCGGCGACGCCATGGCGACAGCGAGGCCGGCCTGATCAACCAGCGCGAACAGAGCGCCCTGGTTGACGCCCAAACCGATGGCCCCGACGAGCAGGAACTTCTGAAATCGGCGAGTGATTGTTGCCGATCGGACAATCGCGCGGGGCAAGCTTTCCGAAGAGAGCATCAGCGGGGGTCCCTCCACGGGCGGGTTTCAGCGACTCCTTGCTCGCGTCCGGGGAATCCGGAGGCCGCAACAGTACCACGATCTCGCTGGCCGCCCGGCGCGGACCCGCGCCATCTAATTGGGCGAGAGTGGGGCATTCTTCAGCGCCTCGAAGGCCGCCCGCAACTGTGCATCCGGCGATCCCTCCAGCTCGCTTTCGGTCACTTCAGGGTCGTCCTCAGGTCGCGACGGAAATGCGTCCGTCGCGAGCGTGACGAGCTGATCGGGCTCGACTCCCTCTTTCCACACATGATCGCCATCTGGCGTCAGCCAGAATGCTGTAGCCAGCACGACGCTCGATCCGTCGTCCTGAGGAAACGTCGTCAACACCGTTCCCGTGCCAAACGTCGTCTCCCCAACGAGTCGGGCGCGTCCATTGTCGCGAAGCGCGGCAGCGAGAACTTCCGCCCCTGAAGCCGAGTCGTCATCGATAAGCACAACGAGTGCCAGGTCCAACCAGGCGCCAGTCCGTCCGACG
>DASUQU010000005.1:0-12608 GCA_036280495.1 Thermomicrobiales bacterium
GCGGCCCACATGACGTGGGCCGTCATTTCCCTGGTGTGGATCGGGTCTCGTCTGTCGCGGATTTGGAGACGTCGGTGAAACTCCCGACCTGGATCACGTTCGACTGTTATGACACGCTCGTCGAGTTCCCCATCGATAGCGTGACGCGGGAGATTCTCGGGTCGCGAGCGGAAAACGTCGATATCGAGGCGTTCCTCACTTCATTCGAGGCGCTGCGCTTTCAAACGACAACATTTGGCCCCTACCGGCCCTATCGCACCGTCTTGCGAGAGACGCTCGCTGAGACCATGCGCGAGTACGGCCTGCCCTATCAGGACTCCGAGGGGGATGCGCTGCTTGCCGCCATACCAACCTGGGGTCCGTATCCCGACGTACCACCGGCGCTGGAACGGCTCCGTCAGCACTGCAAGCTGGCGATCATCACTAACAGCGACGACGACATCATGGCGCGCAATGTGACCAACATCGGTGTGCCCATCGATCGCGTGATCACCGCAGAACAGGCAGGGGCTTACAAACCCTCGCCGGTCATATTCGACTACGCCTTACGCGCGTTGGGCTGCGAGCCTGATGAGCTTCTCCACGTGGCTCAGGGATTCGAGTACGACATTGTGCCCGCCCACTCACTCGGCTGGCGCCGGGTCTGGATCAATCGCTATGGGAAGCGCGGCGATCCGGCCTACGGCCCGTACGACGAGCTCCCTGATCTCGCCGAGCTACCGGCGCTGCTCGACATCGCGACCTCCTCCTGAAGCGATGACCGCACACGGTTCGTAACGATAAATGATCGCATCGGCTCTCCTGCCACGGGGCGAGCGGGTAGGATTCGCCGATGCTCAACCGCGACCCGGAACGAGAAAGTGCGCGCGCGCTCCGTCGGGCTCGTACGCGAGGCGCGGCGGACGCGTCACTCGCCAATGAAGGCCTGTCCGCATTTCGCCGCGCATACCGGTGGCTGAATCTGACGCTGGTCCAGCACGGCGTCTGGCCCTTGCTGGTCGTTGTCCTTGGGGCGCCAGCGGTACCGATCGCCCTGACCCCGCTCCCCTGGTATTGGGTGCGATTAGCGGCGCCGCTCCTTGCAACACTCCTCGCGCTCGCCTATCTCGCGCAACGGCCAGAGGGGCTGACGAGCGATATGGCGGTCCGCGCCGCGGAGGCGACGAGTGAGAGCGATCGCCGTTTGCGCGAACAAGCCACCATATTGATCGTCGGGGTGACGACGGCCGTCGCGATTTTGCGCCTTCTCCAGGGTCCGTTTGTCCCGGTGCTGAAGCTCGAAGCCTTCGGTCTGGCTGATGCGGCGGCCTATCAGGCAATCAACTTCGGTGTGGTTGGACGCTTCGTCTCGACCGGTGCAAATCAGTTCCTGCCGATCGCGCTGTTTGGACTCTCCTGGGGTCTGCGGGATCTCTTTCTCGCCGCGGCGTCGCCTGTGGCGGAGAGCTTGATGCTTTCATTTGCCGGTGGCGGGGCGCTTGGACTCGTGTTCGGCACCGTCTCTTTCGGATTGCGGCGCTGGCCGGGTGGGTATCTCGCCGCCACGGCGCTGCAGTTCTTGCTCGTCTATCTGGTGCTCGGCTTTCTCGTTTAGCGCATCGGCGGCAGGTGACGCCCCTGCCCCGCGTCCTTTTAGGGCTGGTGTTCGAGCATCCTTTCCAGAAAGGAGACAATGCGGGCCGCCCCGCTCCCGTCAGGGTCAAGGTCCGGGTTGTAGATGGTAATGTTCCAGCCAGCCAAGCCCGGCGTCTGCAATGCCGCCAAGGTGACCGTTTCGAGTTCCGGCCATGAGAGCCCGCCTGGCTGCGGATATCGGATCGCGGCGAACGACTCCGTTGCTAGCACGTCGAGATCGAGGTGGAACCACCAGCGGTCGGCGGCCACATGCACGTGTTGTGTCAGCGCCTTGGCCGTCGCAACGAGGTCCGTTACCAGGAGATCCTGGTCGTCGAGGTAGGTGACAATCGCTGCCAACGAGGGAATGCTGGCCGCGGCTAGCTCGTCGTGATCGCGCGGACCGAGCACGACGACGTCATCTGGGCCGACCAGCGGGAGCAGGGTTGCCAGATCTTCGAGGCCGGTTGTTGGTGTCAGCCCGAGAGCAAGACCGAGCTCCATGTCAGCTGCTTCGCCCGTGGTCGATCGGTGAGGTGGCCAGGCGTCCTCGTGTCCGTCGACGAAAAAGAGCCCGATGCGCCCATATGCGTCTCGTGCCGCGGCCAGACATCCCAGCAGAAGTGGACATTCACCGCCGATGACGAGCGGAACGTCGCCGCGGCTGATCGCCCCGGTGACCTGGGAGCGAACCGCGTCAACCATCATTGTGAGATTGCCCGGCGCGATGATGCCACTGGCCGGGTCTCGCTGAGGACTCGTGGCCGGCAGAGCGATATCGCCGTAATCGTGAACGGCGGCGACACGCTGCAGCGCCTCGAGCAGTCCGGCGGCGCGGAGGGCTGCCGGCGACCGGGCTTCCCCTCCAGAGACTCCAGCCGAATTGAATGGGACACCAATCAGGCCAATGGGCATCGGTTTCTTATAGCATGGGGTGCATCAGCATCTGTGCCTCCGTTTGCGGTTTCGATGGAGGCGGGACTTGGGCTTCATCAACGCACGAGGCGGCCATGATCTCTGGTCTCGAGTCGGGGTGTGTGAGGCGGCGCGGGAAACTGGTGGAGGACTATGCTCGAAGTACGTATTACAGATGGTTTGTCGTCGGGAGCTGAGGAGTGCAGACGCAAGAGTGGCTGTTGTTGGCGGCGGTCATCGTAATTCCACTGATCATCGCGGTGGCGGTGACGATGTGGTCGCTGGATCAGGTGCGTTATCGACCGAAAAAACGAAGTCCGGCGTCGGCTGCGGCGCGTGAAACAGGGACGCCAGCGGAAGGCGGTTTGGAGCCGCAGGAACGGAGAGAGGGATAACAGCGTCCAGACTCAGAGGTTGCTAGCGGTCTGGACGCGCATGCTGGGGATTGATCTGGGCATGTCGTACTCGGGGGTTGTGAGCCGACGTGGAAGCAGGGAGGAACGGACAAAGTGGCAGTTGAACGGACATTGGTGATCCTCAAGCCGGACGCTGTGCAGCGCGGCTTGACCGGCGAGATCATCGGGCGGCTGGAGCAGCGCGGATTGAAGATCGTCGGGCTCGACATGCGTACTATCAATCGCGACGTCGCGGCTCGTCACTATGCCGAACATGAAGGCAAGCCGTTCTATGCGGGGCTCATCGACTACATCACGTCGGGTCCAGTCGTGTTGATGGTGCTCGAGGGGCCGAACGCCGTGGCGGTGACCCGCTCCACCATGGGGAAGACCAATCCGGTTGAGGCCGCGCCGGGAACGATTCGCGGTGATCTGGGGTTGATGACTGGTCGCAACTTGATACACGGATCCGACGCGACGAATAGTGCCGAACGGGAGATCGCACTCTTTTTCGCGGGTCGGGACGTTCCCTCGTGGGCACGGGACAGCGACCGGTGGGTGCTGGAGTAGCCGGCGGGGTTCAGGGTTTCACGTGAAACCAACCAGTGTGAAACACTGTGCGATGCCAAATAGGTGTGTTTCCGACGGGAGTCGGAAGTAGACGGCCAGAACGATCCTCAGACCTGCAACTCGTCGTGGTCGGCTGCGATGTCCACGGTGCCGGACGCTCCTCGGTCCGGTCACCGCTAGCTCCCGGGCCGCTCCGGCGCGGCGCCGATCCCTAACTGAGCCCGCAGACTGAGGCCGTCGCGCACCTCCCAGACCTCAACGATCTGCCCGTCGGCGATCCCGTAGTAGTCCACGTACGTGACGTCAACCGGCTTGCCACTCACCGGGGCCGCACCCCAGGCGGGGTGGACGAACTCCCCAGTGTGGTTGCCGCGCATCGTCGAGCGCACTGCCACCGAGCACCCTTCGCGACTAGGTGCTCGAGGATCCACCGCACGTCGGGGGCGACCGCCCCTGGGACGGTGCGCAGCTGGCGGATGACCTCTCGGCTGATCGGCTGGCCATTGAACAGGCATGGGTCGGCGAACAGCTCGAGCCCGGCATCGACGCGGCCGCTGTTGAGCGCGGCCTCGGGCCAACGGATGAAGGGCTTGTTCTCCTCAAGGGACATGGCCCGACCTCCTGCGGCAGAGAGTGCTGGCCACGCAACTCACACGCCGGATCGCGCGGCAGTGCTGGGGTGCATCATGGGGGTTGGCCGGGATGGCGTGGCCCTTGGCACAAGCGACGGCACATATGGGTCAAGCATGGCGTAGCCAGATCCGATAACGTAACTGTCATGGGCGAGCTCCTCAGAGAAGGGGGCCGCCGCCCATTGTTGGAGCTGTGGAGTTTTGAAACCTGTTCAGTGAACGGTGCCCCGGGTCTTCGTCCCGGGCGCGGGCTATGAATCCGAGATGTGAATGAGACCGGGCTGGTAGTTATGCTGTGCCATAAGCTCGGCGATCATATTCCGCAACTGAACGTCGGTGGTGTACGGCGAGAACGGGCGACTGTCATACTGAGGTGAACCAGAGAACTTCTCGCGACTGGCCGAGGATCTCGCGTCGATTCTGGACGACCGCACGTAGTAATCGGCGAAGAGTTCCTTACCATCGGATGTGATGTAGAGGGCGTAGTTGGGATCGATCTCGATCCCGATAACACCGTTCGCCACGGAATCGACGATGATCGGATAGCCCTCGGGGACTCGCACCCGGTACTCCTCGGCGACCAGCCGTAGCATGGGCAGTATCCGCTCCCGTACTTGCTCCATCATCTCTACCGACACGTGCATCCCTCAATTGCTTTTCGTGATATCCCGCTGTCCAAAACGTCCGCCTGCGAAGTATCCGTCAGCGTTGGAGACGATAGCCAGCCGCGCAACCGACGCGTTTCACGTGAAACACCGAACTGCTCGACCCGCCGCGCGGGTCATCGACTCGTACCCGCCGATAGTCGCGCCCGCCCACTAAAGGTTCAGTTACCGATGCCTCGCGCTACCTCAACCCTGGCCGCGCCCAACGAGCGTCCGGTTTTCGTCGGCGAGCAAACTGGCGCGCGGTGTTACCTGACCAGCGTATTTGTTGCCCCGCTTCAATCGGTACGGGACCGATACCGGGGAGCTCACTTCCTCGAACGAGAACGCGCAGATCCGCATCCCAGGGTAGAGCGCAACGGGCATCCGTCCCAGGTTGCTCAACTCCATCGTCGCGGTGCCGACCCAGCCCGGCTCGAAGACGGCCGCCGTCGAGTGGACCGTAATGCCCAACCGCGCGATCGACGAGCGCCCTTCCAGCCGACCCAACAGGTCATCCGGCAGTTCCAGGCTCTCGACGGTCGAGGCCAGGGCGAAATCGCCCGGCTGCATCATGAACGGCTCGTCCGGCGAACACTCGATGGTCCTCATCGCATCGCCGATCGACTGCGGCTGCCGTGGGTCGATGTACGAGTGCCGGCTGTGCTCGAAGATCATGAAGGTCGTGCCGAGCCGGAAATCGATCGAAACCGATCCAAGGGAGGTACTCAAATCCGGCGTCGGATCGATGCGGATACGCCCTTCCTCCAGCGCCCGGCGAATATCGCGATCGGAGAGGATCATTTCGCGGCCCTCGCTGCCTGACTACTGTTTCGCGCGGCGCGGGGCAATTCGACCGGCGCCGAAACGCCCGTCGGGACGACCTTGAAACGCTAGTCGACACCGTCTCAACGGTCAAGCGGGGGCGAAAAGGAATGCGTGCCCCGTCGACTCGAATGAGGACGGGTCCCTGGAGTGCCGTGCCCAACCAGCAACACACAATGCCGCGCCGACGCGGTGGCAACAGATTCGATCATCGCACTTCAACTGCCCGTAGCACCGGCGGTAGCCGCCGACGCGGACCCAACCGCCGCACCATCGGGGGCGCAACCACAGCTGCCGCCGGCCGACTCCGTGTCGAAGGAGTCGGTTGGAGCAAATCCATTGCCATGCCACAACGGCGTGGCTGGTATTCTCGGCGTGCCCGTAGACACTCTTCCAAGATCCGGTAACACCAGTGAAGCGGCAAGGCCGAGCGTGTGACAATCGAGTACCTTGACGAGCATCACCAGGGGCCCTTCATCCGCAACGAGAAAGCCCAGAACGATCCGTCACTTGGGCGACGTGGCCAGAACCTTGCAACGATGAGTGATGTGTACCGTGCCGCCGATGTGAGTGTGGAAGGAGAGGGTATGTCAGCGACCGTCGGAGAGATGGCCCCAGAGTTCTCACTGCTGGGAACGACTGGGCCAGGTCTAGACTTGGCCGAGCTGCGCGGCAAGGGGCGTGCCGCGCTCTTCTTCTACCCGGCCGATCGTACGGCGGGCTGAACGAACCAACTCGCCGCCGTGCGCGGTGCCGTCGAGGCGTTTCGAGCCATCGATACCGAGCCGTACGGGGTCAATCAGGCGAACGCCGCCAGTCACCTGGCGTTCATCGAGGAGCAGGAGCTGCCCTTCGATCTTCTGATCGACGAAGGACTGGACGTAGCACGCGCCTACGACGCGCTGAAGCCGGAGGGGAAGAGTATTAGCCGCACCGTGGTCGTCATCGGCAAAGACGGCCGCATCATCTATCGCGCCGCCGGCGCCCCGCCGCCGGAGGAGATCATCGCAGCCATCGTCGAGGCAGAGGACGAATAGACGAGGGTAGTAGGGTTGCGATGAAGCTCTACACCATCGGGTTCACGCAGAAGCCGGCCGAGCGCTTCTTCGGACTCCTCGCCGAGCATGGGGTCGAGCAGGTCATCGATATCCGGCTCAAACCGAATGGCCAGCTTTCGGGGTTCGCCAAGCAGGACGACCTTGCCTGGTTCCTGGAGCATCTCAACGGCGCCGGTTACATCCATCTCCCGCAGCTGGCGCCATCCGATGAAATTCGTGATGCGTACCGCCAGGACCATGACTGGGAACGGTACGTGCCACGCTTCGAGGCCCTGATGGACGAGCGGGGTATCCCCGAAACTCTCGATCGACACCTGTTCGCGGGGCGCGTGAGTTGCCTGCTCTGCAGCGAGCCCACGCCGGAGCGCTGTCACCGTCGCCTCGTCGCCGAGCGCCTTGCCCGGGCGTGGTCATACGTCGAGGTTGTTCACCTCGGGTGATGGGTGGTTGTTCGCTGCGCTCACGGTGGCAGGGTGTCGGGTGGCGGGGTGTGAGGGAAACTGTTCGTCCTGCCACCCCGCCGCCCTGTGACCCTGCCACCCGTCACCCATCACCCTCGTTCACCCCGCCACGCGGAAACCCTCGTCGACGTCGATGACCGTCTTGATATCGCCTTCCGGGTTGTCGAGGATGCGCGGGTAGTCGTCGAGGCCGTCGAGATGACGGGTGATGAGGCGACTCGCCAACCCCGGCCAGAGCGTTTCAAAACGACCCAAGTCTTCGACACCAGCCTCGAAATCCTCGCGCGCCGAGTTGACACTGCCGGCCACGACTTTGTTGCCGCGCAGCAGGCTGCCGTTGATGGCCGCCGCCGGCACGGTCAACTCGGCCGGGCCCGAAGCACCGGAGAGGAGGACCAACACGCCATTGTTGCCGAGGACCTCCATCGCGGCGAACCCCGGTGCGGCGTTTCCCGTTGCCTCGAAGATGAGATCGATCGGCGGTAGCGCCGCCGCGACCTCCTGGATGCTCGTCTCCTGCGTCGCCGCGTAGCGCGCGCCCGCGGCCTCCACAAGCTCCGAGATCAGATGGGGACCTGGGCGGCGGGCCATGGTCACAACCTCCAGGCCGCGCGAGCGCAGGAGGAGTGTGCCGAGCAACCCGATCGGGCCCGCGCCGAGGACGAGCGCGGTCTTCGGGTCCCAGGACGCGAACCGGCGCTGGATGAGACTCGCCTGGCGCCATGCTTTCTCGACGACCGAGAGCGGCTCTACCAGAACGCCGATGTGCGCCAGCTCGTGCGGCACGCCGACGACCCAGCGAACGTCCTCCACCACCGATTCCGTCATGAACCCGTGCAACCCGACGATTCCCCGCTCCGTGTAGTCGAGCCACTCGCACATATCGGGCTGACCCGCCACGCAGGCTGGGCAGCCGTCCGGGCGGCGGACGGTGGCGGTCACGAGCTCACCCGGGGTGAAGTCGAAAACGTCCGATCCCACGGCTTCGATCTTGCCCAGCATCTCGTGACCGAGCACGAGTGCCGCGGTGCCGGCCGGGGCTGAGCCAAACGAGCCGTGGATCAACTCGCGATCGGTGCCACAGATCCCGACCTGCCGAACGCGGATCAGCACCTGGCCCGGACCGGGCTCATCCCGCGGGATCTCGGTTAGGTGGAGACTATTTGCTTGACCGGGGTGGATGGCGATGGCCGGCTGCACACCGATTGCTGTTGTCATCGCTGCTGTGATCATGAAAGCTCCTCAGATGACGAGTCGTGAGTCGTGAGTCGTCAGAAAGCTACAAGCCAATAGCCGATAGCCGTCCCCACTCGCCAAGATGCCGTCCGTACGGTATCCTTGTACCTTGGGTCGCGGGCGCGATGCCGGCGATCATACAGGGTTGTCCCTGAATGTGGTACCAGGTCCGGCGGGATCCCCACGGGCCAGAATGACTCCCTGAGGGGGGGTGATTGCAGAAACATGCGGGTTGAACTCCGCGAAGGGGAGGGCTTCGATCAGCTCTTCCGCCGCTTTACGAAAGGGATCGAGCGTTCGGGTGTTATCCGCGAGCATCGCCGGGGCCTGCGCTTCATCAGCGTTCAGGAGGAAAACCGGGCGAAGCGCCGCAAAGCCGAGCGCCGCCGCCGCCGCAACGCGACGACGTAGCGGCTGGCTTCTTCAACGCA
Source organism: Thermomicrobiales bacterium (assembly GCA_036280495.1). Lineage (GTDB taxonomy): Bacteria > Chloroflexota > Chloroflexia > Thermomicrobiales > UBA6265 > JACCXM01. The sequence continues at coordinate 8,782 of DASUQU010000005.1, forward strand.
CAGCATCATCAGCATGCAGATCAAGGAACCGGACTGAGAGTACTCTCAGTCCGGTTTTTGTGAGAGGGGAGGGAGAAGCGGATGACACCCGAAGAGAAGCTGAAGGAACTTGGAATTGAGCTGCCGGAGGCACGATCGTTTCACCCGGCTATGGCGCCCGGCGTGATTACGGGCAACCTTCTCTACCTCTCGGGAGCCACACCCCCCGCTCGGGACGGACAACCGTGGAACGGGCGCGTCGGTGAGACCTACACCGTCGAGGAGGGTTACCAGGCGGCGCGCCTCTGCGCGATCCAGCAACTGGCGCAGGCCAAGGCGGTGATTGGCGACCTGAGCCGGATCACCCGCGTGGTCAAGGTGCTGGGGATGGTGAACTGCGTTCCCGGCTTCGAGCAGACGCCGCAGGTGATGCACGGCTTTTCGGAGCTGCTCTACGAAGTCTTCGGAGACCGCGGCGTCCATGCCCGCTCGGCGGTCGGCTTGCAGGCGTTGCCTTCGAACGTGCCCATCGAAGTGGAGACGATCTTCGAGATCGCGTGATACGGGCTATCAGCTATCGGCTGTTGGCTATCGGCTTCGTCGAGTTAGCCGTCTCGCGGGGTCATGAGGAACAGCACGAGGCTCGAAGGAACTTTTGAGGACTCGCTCTGCCATGCGCTCAACGAACGCGAAGCTCCATGATCAACTCGTCGTAGCGCCGACCATCGACCACGATACCTTCCTCTGTCTTGCCGACGACCTGAAAGCCCATCGACTCGTACAACCTGCGTGCTGGGTCCTGAGTCTCGGTCACCCCGAGCCGGATCGAGGAGATGTGCGGGAACGCCGACAGGCGATCGATCAACGACGTCAGCAGTAGCCTCCCGACACCCTGACCTCGATGCTCACTTGTGACGAACATCCCGAACACCATGGCAACGCTGTCGTTTCCCTCGTCGGAGCCCAGATAGCCGCCAACGATGCCAATCGGGTGTCCCTGCACTCTGGCAAGCAATTGCAGCCGGCGATCGTCAGCCAGTCGTCGTCGCCAGACGTCATCCGACCAGGCACGGGTCTCCTCGTACGAGGAGGAATACGCGGCCGGCTCCGATCGCAACGCCTCCAGGCGAATGGCGCGTAGCTCCCGCCAGTCCTGTGGTCCAAGGGCGACGACCGATATTTCATGATCAATGCCGGACAACTAGGAACCAGGTTCCCATGTCGCGGGTCGGGCGGGCGCGGTGGCGAGTCCTCGCCCTGCCTCATAACCGGCAAGGGCCTGTCCGACCTTGATCAGCCCGAGCCCCAGGCGATGTCGAATCTGAGTGACTGGACGTGCCACGCGACCAGCGCTCCCCATGATCGGGGTGCAGGCCCGACGCTCACCGGCGAGGTCCGCGACGTGGTGGCGGACGTAGGTGGCGACCTCCCAGGTGCTGCGATACATACCGGTCTTCTCCACTATCTTGAAGAGCGAATCAATACGGCTGCCTCGCCTGGGAGAATCACCAGCTCTACGAGCTCGACATGGAATCCACCGCTTCGAGTCGTCGCAGGGCTTCCTCGACGTCGATCTCCCCGCGCTCGACGGCGGCCAGGACGGCGTCGCGCACCGCGTCTTCCTCCGCCGTCGAGGGAGCCGCTTCGGGTCTGGCAGCAGTCACGGCGACGTCGACGTCATCGCGCGGCCAGCCCACGGTGGCAGGATCCGGTTCAATTGGTGACGACGGCTGCGCGGGCGCATCTGGCGGCACCGGCGGCGCGGGTGGCGTCGGAATGGCCGAGGTGAAGGCGCTCTCCGCCGCGACAAATCCGGCGACGAGGTCTCCACTGACGGTCGTGATGTCGATGCGCGGTCCTCTATTGACGGCACCGACCTGCCAGAGCCGGCGATCGGTTTTCCGGAACGGCTCGGTCACGTGGGCTTCGCCGGAGACCGTGTGGAAGGCGAGGGTCGCGGTTGGCTCCTCTCCACCCTCGGTCGATCGCCGGAGCGTCAGGTGGACATCGCCGCTCGCGGTTCGGACCCGGAAGGGGCCGTCCCCGGCAAACATTGCGTCGAGGAGGATATCACCGGCCGCGGTCTGGACGTCGAAGGCTTCGCTCTGGACCGAGGTGACGTTGACGTCGCCGCTTGCGGTCTGCGCAGTCAGGCGGCCCATCGCGCCCTCGATGACAAGGTCGCCGCTCGCGGTCTGCAACACGAGATCCCCGCTGGTGCGCATCACCCGGACGTCACCCGACATGGTGTTGAGCACCATCTCACCCGTCAGTCCCTCGATCCGGACATCGCCGGAGGCGGAGTGGACCCCGACTCGACCGGTGATCGCCTGGGGAATTTCGATCGTGATGTCAGACCAGGCATGGCCGCCAACGGCGACGCGCGCCTTGCCCGCCTTGGCCATGGCCCAGGGTCCGCCGCGCCGGAACGCCCGCGTGATTTGCCCGAAGACCGCATCGAGATCGACGTCGCCCGCGATGCCAGCCCACCCTGTTCCAGCATGCGGGTTCGCGCGGACCTCGATCCGGTTGTTACGGGCGTCGATCGTCAACGCGGCCTCGTCGTCAGCGAGATCACCGGAAAAACCGGGGGTGACATGACCGACGAGCACGTCGGTCCGATCGGCGGAGCGGACTGTGACGCCCCCATTGGGATTGTGGACTTCGAGCACGATCGGCTGGCTGAGATCAACGGGGATACGCTCTTCGTGCCGAGCATCTCTATCAGCGGTGTCCGTCACGATCATTCCTCCAGGGTTGGTGGATCCCTCGTTCAGGGGACATGAATGGCGCTCGACGAGCCGCCAGCTACTCCGCGATGATCTCCACCCGTTGCCCACCATCGTCGACGTCGACCAGCGGCCCACGGAAACCGGCGGTGACGCTTTCCCGGATCGCATCGACCTTCGGCAGGTACTCCGGAACGAACTGGCCGGCAATGTCGAGGCCGGACTTGATCAGCCCCAGCGGGAAGGCAAGGTTGACGACCACGCGTCCGGTGGTGCTCTCCGTGACCCGGATGCGGACAAGGCGCGCCTCGGCGTTGCGCACTGCAGCTGATCCGCCGTTCGGCGGCGGGAGGGCGGCCCGATCGAGGGCCTCGAGCAGCGTCGCCGCCTCGTCAGCGGTGATGGTGCCAGCTTCGAGGAGGCGTAGGATCTCGAGCCGCTCTTCGCGCATCTGGTCGCGCTGGGACGATCGGAAGGGGACGACTCCCTCCCGCTGGACGGAGGGCGGTGGGAGGGTGCCGGGTTCTACCATCGGGTGATCTCCTTGTCAATTGCGTGGAATACGATCTGGGCGATTAGCCAGCAAGACGGCGGGCCGCTTCATCGGCGGTGATCCGCTGCTCCTTCAATTCTTCGAGGATGCGGCGACGCTCCTCGCGAGCCTGCGTGCGGGCCTCGCGGGGAGAGATGCGCGGGTCGTCCTCCCCGCCGGCCGGGAAGCCCATCGCGCGCAGGGCGTCATCGAGGCGAGCGCGGACAGTCGGATAGGAAATGCCAAGCTCCGCTTCGACATCCTTGATGATGCCGCGGTTCTTGACGAAAACCTCGATGAAGGCGAGTTGCTCCGCGCTGAGGCGCTGGAACCGGCCGAGCTGGAAGCGCCCCTCGATCTGGGTGTCGCAACTCCCGCAATGGAGCCGCGTCACTGCCAGCTCGTCTCCGCACACGGGGCAGCGACCGATGACCGGATGTAGCGTCACGGGCAAAGCTCCCTCATGTCACAGGTCCTCCAATGTCCCTCCAACGGTCGAACAGCTGGAGCCGTCACCCACTGGTATTGACAAATTACTTCTTCGAATTGATTTTGTCAATGTTTTTGTTATTTTATTTGAGCGCCAG
>DASUQU010000006.1:0-7067 GCA_036280495.1 Thermomicrobiales bacterium
CACGGCACTGGCCGACCAGGCGGCACGTCTCGCCTACGCGCCGACACACGCCTTCACGACCGACGCCATCGAGAGCTGCGCCCGGATCATCATCGAGGAGTTCGCCCCGGAAGGGTTCGGCAAGGTCTGGTTCGTGTCCGGCGGTTCGGAGGCGACCGAGAACGCGGTGAAAATGGCGATCCAGTACCACCGCGAACGCGGGAACGGGTCCCGCAACCTCGTGATTGGGCGGCGCTCGTCGTTCCACGGCGCAACGATTGCGGCGCTCGCCGTCGGAGGAAATGCGGCGCGGCGCCGGCCATTCGCGGCGGTCCTGCCGCCCGCCGAGCATATCTCACCGTGCAACCCGTATCGCTGCCGCGCGAACGGAGCCTGTCCTCCGTGCGATCTCTCCTGCGCTGACGAGCTCGAGTTCATCATCCGCCAGGTCGGCGCCGACAATGTTGCCGCGTTCATCGCCGAGCCTGTGGTCGGGGCCACACTCGGGGCGGTTCCCGCCACACCGGGCTATTTCCAGCGCATCCGCGAGATTTGTGATCGCTACGGGGTCATCTTTATCGCCGACGAGGTGATGACCGGGTTCGGCCGCACGGGCCGGCGGTGGGGACTCGATCACTGGGGCGTGATCCCCGATCTGATCGTCTGCGCCAAGGGAATCAGCGGCGGGTATGCGCCGCTCGGGGCTGTACTCGCCAAACCCGAGTTCGTGGGTGAGGTGCGTTCCCGCAGCGGCTCCTTTGTCATCGGGCACACCTCGGCCGGCAATCCGATGTCGTGCGCTGTTGGCGTCGCGGTGCTCCGCTACATCCTCGACCACGCGGTGATCGAGAACGCGGCGCTCGTGGGAGGGTATTTCAAGGAGCAGCTACGCGAGCTCGCCGCGCGGCACGAGATCGTCGGCGACGTGCGCGGACTGGGACTCCTGCTTGGCGTCGAACTTGTCCGCGACCGAGTGACGAAAGCGCCGTTCCCGCCGCCGTGGCGCGTCTCAGCGCGAGTCGGTCATGCCACGCTGGAGCGTGGACTGGTGTCGTATCCGGGCGCGGGGACGGCGGATGGAGTCGCGGGCGACCACCTGTTGTACGCGCCGCCACTGATCATCAACCGGAACCAGGTTGACGAGATGGTGCGTATCCTGGACGAAAGCCTGACCGCCGTGGCGATGGATCTCACGGCTGTTCAGGATTGAACCGATTGAAGCGTAGACGAAAGTCGTGTCATTCTGAGCCCCCAGGCGAAGAATCACGCCTGTGCAGGACGCCAGTGATCGATTGACAAGATCTTTCGTTCCTCAGGATGACACGACTGCTGACCGCCGCTCTAAATATCTGCCGCAATTTGCTACAGCGATTCGACAATCTTCTCCCGGAGGGCGCGGCGAAGGAGCTTGCCGGAGGGCGATCTCGGGAGCTCGGACAGGAACAGGAACCGATCCGGAATCTTGTACCCCGGCAAGTATTGTCGGCAATGGTCAAGGAGTTGCACGCTGGCTCGTCCGCGGTCCCCGCGTAAGACGACCGCGGCTACCGGACGGCTCCCCCACGATTCGTCCGCCACGCCGATCACTCCGACATCGAGCACCGAGGGGTGTTGGCGAAGCACTAGCTCGATCTCGGCCGGGTAAACATTCTCGCCACCCGAGACGATGAGATCATCCCGGCGGTCCACGACGTGGAGAAATCCGTCCCTGTCGAGGTAGCCCGCGTCTCCGGTGCGAAACCAACCATCGTTCAGGGCAGGCGATCCCCGTAATTCACCGCCGATGTAACCGGCAAAGACGGTTGGTCCCCGGATTTCGATCTCGCCGACCTCCCCGGCAAGGGCGACTCCTGCCTGGGCGGCGATACGAACCTCGGTCAGCGGGAGTGGCACGCCGGACGATCCTAGCTTGCGGGGCGTCTCTTCGGGAAGCAATGTCGTTACCTGCGACGTCGCCTCCGTCAGTCCATACGTCGGCGCGATCGGAATACCACGCCGGACGCACTCTTCGACAAGTCGCGGCGGCGCCGCGCTTCCTCCCAGCAGAACGCAGCGCAAGCTCGGCGGCCACGATCCAGCTGCGTTGGCTTCGAGCAATCGCTGGAGCATCGTGGGGACCACCGAAACGAGCGTGGCACCCTCATTGATGGCGGCTAGGGCGCGTTCTGGCTGAAATCGCTCGAGCAGGATTACCGGAACCGCGCCGATGGCACCGCGGAAGAGGATGGTCAACCCGCCGACGTGGAACAGGGGCATCGCCGCTAGCCAGACGTCCTCCATGTGATGACCGAGGTGGAGGGCCGAGGCGACTGCGCCGAACCAGAGGTTGCCATAGGTGATGCGAGCACCCTTCGGCCGGCCGCTGGTACCCGAGGTGTAGATGACCATCGCTTCCCGCTCGAGATCGATCAGCGGTACCGCATCCGGTCTCCCACCTGGCTCAGCCAAGCGCTCTAGCTCTGCGATGGGCACGATCTCGAGAGGCAAGCCGGCACAGGCGAGCTTCGCCACCGTCGCTCGTTCCTCGTCGACGACCAGCAGACTGATGCCGGCATCACGAAGCTGCCACGCGAGCTCTTCCGCGGTCTGCCGCCAGTTCAGCGGCACGATCGGAACAGCCATCCGCGTTGCGGCGTGAACCGTGAACACGACCCCCGGTCGATTCGCGGATAGGATGCCGATGCGGCCCGCGCTGGAAGCTCGGGCGCCGGATAGCACCGCAGCCGTGGCTTCGACCGAGGCACGCAGATCGGCATACGTCCAACCCTGCCCGGCGAACGTGAGCGCCGGCTTGTCTGGATGGGAGCGCGCCGCCACCTCGAGCCAGTTGGGGATCTGGTGCGCTGAAGAGGGAGTCATCCGCCCCCTGTGTCTCCCTTTGACTAGGGGAACCGCGGGTACTTCGAGAAATCGGGCTTTCGTTTTTCGAGGAAGGCGTTCTTGCCTTCGCTCCCCTCGTCGGTCATATAGAAGAGCCGCGTCGCATCTCCAGCCAGCTGCTGGATCCCGGCAAGTCCGTCCGAGTCGGCGTTGAACGAGGCCTTCAAGAAGCGGATTGCGGTCGGACTCAGGGCCAGGATTTCCCGCGCCCAGTCAATGGCTTCCTCTTGGAGGCGATCGACCGGGACGACCGTATTGATGAGACCCATAGCCAGCGCTTCCTGGGCGTCGTACTGGCGGCAGAGAAACCAGATCTCCTTGGCCTTCTTTTGACCGACGGTCCGTGCCAGGAGCCCCGCGCCATATCCCGCGTCAAAACTACCGACGCGTGGCCCGGTCTGGCCGAAACGGGCATTGTCGGCCGCGATCGTGAGGTCACAGACCACATGGAGCACGTGGCCGCCGCCGATCGCATACCCGGCGACGGCGGCGATCACCGGCTTCGGGATGTACCGAATGAGGTGCTGCAAGTCGAGCACATTCAGTCGCGGCACTTTGTCCTCGCCCACGTAACCGGCTTCACCACGGACCTTTTGATCGCCGCCGGAGCAGAATGCCTCAGTACCGGCTCCGGTGAGAATCACCACGCCGACGTTGAGATCTTCGCGGGCGTCGGCGAAGGCGTCGATCATCTCGGTGACGGTCAGGGGGCGAAACGCGTTGCGCACGTGCGGGCGATTGATCGTCACCCGCGCGATGCCGTCAACGCTCTTTTCGTAGATGATGTCCTCGTAGTTACCGGTGCGTTGCCAATTCATCTCCACGTGACGTTCTCCTGGCTTGGGCTGGTTCCGGGGCGATCCGACCTACCGAGGAACGCACGCACCTCTTCGAGAAACTCGCGAGGACGCTCCAGGTGAACGGCGTGCCCGGCGTCAGGAACGACCGAGAGTTCGGCGCCCGCGAGGCGAATGCCCATCTGGCCGGCGATCCCGACAAACTTGCGATCGAGGGCGCCGGCCATCAACAGGACCGGCACCTCGATCTCGTCGAGTCGATCCCAATAGGATGGCTGGGCACCCTGACCCATGCCGCGGAGACTATTGGCCAGTCCCACAGCCCGATTGCGAAGCCGAATTTCACGCTGGACCCGGAGAACCTCGGCCGGCAGCACGCGTTGGCTCTCCCAGATCGGGAGCTCTTCCCACTCGTCGACGAAGCGCTCTATGCCAACGACTTCGATCCGCCTCGCCAGCTCTTGATCGGCCTCCGCCCGCTGGAGTCGTTCCTTCTCCTGCTGAATCCCCGGGGTAGCGCTCTCCAGGATCAACGAAGAGACCTTCTCCGGGTGATCGAGTGCCATCCCGAGCGCCAGCCTGCCACCCATCGAGTAGCCGAGCCAGGCGGCTCGAGCGATGCTCAGTTGCGCGGTGACCTCGGCGAGGTCGCGCAAGGCCTGCTCGAACGCGTAATGCGAGGGATCCTCGGGCGCCGCGGACGCGCCGTGACCGATGACATCGATGGCGATGATCCGGCGGACCGTGGCGAGCTCATGAATGAGAGGCGACCAAGATGCCGCACTGCCGGTGAAACCGTGCAACAGCACCAGCGGCGCGCCGCTGCCATGATCCTCGACGTGGAAATCGATGCCGTTGACACGAACGGTACTCATCTCAAGCACCAACCGAGGCGATTTGTCGCAGCTCCGCGGCAACTGCGGTCCAGACCGAGCGATGCTGTGTCACATTGCGGTTGCGATCGGTTTGTATTTCGACGACCGACAGACCATGGCCCCGCATGGCGCGGCACAGCTCCTGGCGAAAGGTATCCCAATCCCCGGGCCGGGAATGCGACGCACCAAAGAGCCTTGCCGCCGCGGCAACATCGAGACCGGTGGGCGTCCCGAAGAGCGCTTCGAATGTTGTCGCGTCAAGTTGCTCGGCCTGAGGAAGAAATGAGAAGATGCCACCGCCGTCATTGTTGAGTACGACAACGGTGGCGTCCAGTTCGAACTTTGTCGCCGCGAACATCCCACTCAGGTCATGGAAAAACGACAGGTCGCCGACGATCAGAACGACCGGACCATCCGCGACGGCCGCGGCTCCGAGGGCGGTCGAGACGACCCCGTCGATTCCGTTGGCGCCTCGGTTGCTCACGATGCGCAGTCGCCGTCGATCACCGCGAACGAAAGCGTCGACATCGCGGATCGGCATGCTGTTGCCGACGACAAGGGTCGCACCGTCGGGTAGGAGTGCCGCGACTTCCGCCACGGCGCGGCCTTCGAAGGAGCTTTGTTCGCGGGCCAGCGCCGATTTAATCGTCGCGCCGGTGGTCAGATCGACCGCTTTCCAGAAGTCGAGCCAGCAGCGATTCACCAGTCCGCCGAGATTTTCAATGCGGTCCGCGAGGTTTGCGAGCGTGGTCGCAGCGTCCGCAATGATGTAGCTCGTGGCGAGATGTGACGGATCCCGTGGGGCCCCCGCGTCGATAACGACCTGGACCCGGGCGGGACGTCCCAGCAGGAATTGCTGCAGCGGCTTCGAGCTCGGCAAGGCGCCGACCCGGATCACGACGTTGGGTTGAAGGGCATCCGCGGTTTCCTGATCCCGGAGAAAGGGATCATAGGCGTCGATGACGCCCGCGCGATCGTGCGGGCCGAACCGGACACCGCTGAGAGGGTCGGCCAGGATCGGATAGCCACTGGCCGCGCTGAGAGCGGACGCCGCCGGGGCGAGACCCGGCGCTTCACCCGGGCCGCAGACGATGATCCCGTGTGGCTCTCGCGCAATCTGGGACGCAAGCTCGTCGAGCGCCGCTGCGTCGGCAATCAATTGGCCCGGCGCCCCTGGCGCGGAGAGCTCATCGTGGCGTTCCGAGCCAGAGTCGGCCCGCCGGAGAAGGGATGGTCGCAGGTCAGCGGGAAGCAGCGGCTCGCGGAAGGGGAAATTGAGATGGACTGGCCCAGACGGATCGGCGCGGGTCAACTGGACGGCGCGCGCAGCGGTCGCGCGGGCATGACGAACGAGCGCGTCGTCAGTAACCGGAACGGGCATGTCGACAAACCATTTGACATGGCTGCCAAATAGCTGGATCTGGTCGATCGTCTGCGCCGCCCCCCAGTCGCGCAGTTCCGGCGGTCGATCAGCGGTCAAGACGAGGAGTGGGATGCGACTCAGGCGCGCTTCCACGACCGCCGGAAGAAAATTCGCCGCAGCGGTGCCGGAGGTACTGAGGAGGGCCACCGGAGCGCTGAGTTGTCGCGCCATACCCAGTGCGAAGAACGCCGCCGCGCGCTCATCGACTAGGACCCAGTTCTGAATGTCCGGATGCGCCGCGAAGGAAACCGCGATTGGGGTCGATCGCGAACCGGGGCAGATGACCGCGTTGCGCGCCCCGCTCGCGGCGAGCTGATCGACGAGAGCGGAGGCGAGATCGAGGTTGGCGACTCCTGAATCGAGGGTCACGCGGCACCGAGCGCCGAGAGCATGGGACGTAGCTTCAGGCAGGTCTCCTCGTATTCCGCCGAGGGAACGGAATCCGCCACGATGCCGCTGCCAGCGAAGAGCGAGGCCATGCGGCCCGAGAGAAGCGCCGAGCGGATTGCTACCGCAAACTCACCCGAACCATCGAGATCAGTCCAGCCGAACGGCCCAGCGTACCAACCACGATCGATCTCCTCGAGCTCGCGCATGATCGAGAGCGCCCGATCGGCAGGGTAACCGCCGACTGCGGGCGTGGGATGCAGTCGCTCGACGAGATCGAGAACGCTGCCGGCTTCGGCCAACTGAGCGGAAACCGGTGTTTCCAGGTGTTGCACGGCTCGCGCCGTCGCAACGCGTGGCGTTCCTGGAAGTCGCGTCACGTCTTCACAGACCTCGGCGAGAGCGCCCATCGTGGAGCGGACGACGATCTCGTGTTCTTGACAGTCCTTCTTGCTGCTGAGCAGCAGATCCGCGAGTTGGCGCCGCTCCTCTTCGCTGCGACCCATGCCAATGGAACCAGCCAGGCAGGTAACGTCGACTCGCTTGTCGCGCAGGCGGACAAGGCGTTCCGGGCTCGCGCCGAGGAACCACGAACCGCCGGATTGCATGGCGAAGAGGGTCGCCGCTGAATCGAACCGGCGCAACTTTGCCAGTGTCGAAACGGGGGAGAAGGGACTCCAGGCGAATAACCGTTCCTCCCGAGCCAGGACGACCTTGTCGAGCGCT
>DASUQU010000007.1:0-2149 GCA_036280495.1 Thermomicrobiales bacterium
ATCCGGCTGGCACTGGCGGACGACGCTCCGGCGCGGGAACTGTTCGAGCGCTACCTCCGTTTAGAGGAGGTAGACGAGGGAGACCGGGCAGCGATGCCCATGACTCCGAGCACGGAACCGGACGATGACTGATCACCACCCGGCGGACCGCCCCGGACACCTCGATATCGACGCGGTCAGCGCGTTCGTTGATCGGGATCTCGAACCGGACGATGTGGCAACCATCGAGTTCCACCTGCGCGAATGCCCCCCATGCCACCGGGAAGTCCTCGAGATTCGGACCACGGTCGTGTTACTCGCGGGTCTGCCGCAGTACACCCCCCGCCGTTCCTTTTGCCTCGGTCACGAGCACGCGCGCGCGTCACGGCGGCGTCTGCCACGTGGTCACTCCTGGTCTGGGCCTTTCGCCTCGACCGACTACCCGGCGTCAGGCGCCTCCGCCGTGGCGGGCGCCGAGGCTGCTCGCGCCGCGGCGTGGCTCCCGGGGCTGCAGGCGGCGGCGATGGTAGTCGGTGTGCTGCTCCTGCTGGTGACCACCAGTGATCTCATGGGCATGCCCCCCCAACCCGCGGAGTGGCTTTCGGATGAGGCGCCAGTGCAGCAATTGGATTTCCGTGCGGCACCCGCCCCCGAGTCGGCGCCACCGGCGGCCCCCGCGCTGGAAGCCCCAAGTGACAGCGATGCCGCCCTTGGACCAGCCAGCTCCAGCTCCGAGCCGTCGTTCGGAGGGGCATCAAATCCATCTGAAGGAACCACAAACGCCGATAGCGCGTCTGAGGAAATGCTGGAGGATGCGGAAACCGCGAACACGGGCCTGAGCGTCGCTACCAGTCCGGCGCTGGCGGCCGTGACGCGAGCGGTTCCCACACCCGAAGCGGGGCTCGCGCGGAGTCCCGAGACGGCGACAGCCGATGCCGACGCGCCGGCCGCGACTGACGCCCAGCCTTCCCGGCTGCGCCTGGCGCAGCTCGCCCTCGCCTTCGCGCTGGCCTGGCTCGTCGTCACGATCGTCGGTCTGCGTTGGGTGCGCGGCCTGCGACGAGCCAGAAGCTAGCCCGGCGACTGGGGAGTGAACGGCCGGTTGCCGCTGGGTGACCGGGGATCAGCATCGGAACCGAGAGGAGATGGGACATGCCCCAGGAACGGCAGCGTGGAATGCGGGCGGGACGTGCGGGAACCCTTGCGGTCTCCTTGGCACTGGCGGGAATGCTGGCGACGAGTACCGTTGGCGGCGGGATCGCGAAGGCGCAGGAAGATATGGCGACGCCAGTCGTCTCCGGCATGGCGCTCGGCGTGCCGACGGTCAGCGTCAGCGGTCACGGCTCGGTCAACGTTCCGCCTGATACCGCCTCGGTAAGTATTGGCGTCGACGTCATCAAGCCGACATTGGGCGAAGCCCAGGAACAGGCCACAACCCAGGCGACGGCGATGATCGAGGCGCTGAAGGAGGCGGGGATCGCCGATGAAGATATCCAGACCGACTACTACAGCGTCAATATCCTGCGCGACTACTCCGAGAACGCGGATCCGACGCTGATCACCGGGTTCGAGATCGTCAACCAGTTACGGGTGACGGTGCGCGAAACCGACCAGCTGGGCGAGCTGCTCGACGCGGCGGTCAACGCCGGGGCGAACAGTATCTACGGCGTGACGTTCTATGTCGACGACCAGACCGAGGCGGCAAGTGAGGCACGTGCCGAAGCAGTCGAAGACGCGCGGACCAAGGCCGAAGAACTGGCCGCGGCGGCGGGCATGACCCTGGGTCCGGTGGTCGCCATTTCCGAAGGGACCGCGCCGCTCGTCTCCCCGGTCTACGACATGGCTCGTGGCGGTGGCATGGGCGCGGGCCAGGCGGCCGTGCCGGTCGAGCCCGGCTCGACGACCGTCGCTGTCGACGTGACCATGACCTTCGAACTGCGGTAGCAATCAGCCGGACAATCTATTTGGACGTGATACGCGGCGTGGGAATCATTCTTCCCACGCCGCCGTCAATGTCAAGAGATGACCCGAGACAGATAAGTCCGACTTTACTCTGGTGGACCGAAGGCGAGATCCTGACATCCCGGAAGTTCGGTAAGTTCGGTAAGTCCGAAGCCTTGAACCCGGTCCCGGTGGACAGGATCGGGTGCCCTCTCGTTACCGGTCAGAT
>DASUQU010000008.1:0-5864 GCA_036280495.1 Thermomicrobiales bacterium
GATCAACAACGGAAGAGGAGAGCGCGGTGACGAAGTATGGTCAGTTCTGTCCCGTCGCAAAGGCATCTGAGATTTTCGCCGAGCGGTGGACGCCCTTGATCCTGCGCGAGCTTCTCTGTGGAAGCCATCGCTTCAGCGAGCTCGAACGTGGTTTGCCCAAGATCTCCCGATCTCTTCTCGCGCAGAGGCTCCGATTCCTGGAAAGCGCCGGATTGGTCGAGCGTCGATTCACGCGAGGGAGCCGTTCGCCTGAATACCACCTCACCGACGCGGGCCAGGATCTCTATGACGTGGTCATCAGACTCGGAGAGTGGAGCCACAGATGGTTCAATCCCCTTGTCGATGAGCGTGATCTCGACCCTCAACTCCTCTTGTGGGACATGCACCGACGTCTCCACAAGGACTGCCTGCCGGATCGGCGGGTGGTCGTCCAGTTCGACTTCACCGGGGATGCCACCGGCAGTTACTGGCTCCTGTTGGAACCGGAAGAGTCGTCCGTCTGCTGGGACCCGCCGGGGTTCGATGTCGACCTGACCGTCCGTGCCGATACACTGGCGATGCATCGTGTCTGGCTCGGTCACCAGTCGTTTGCTGACGCGCTCAGCAAGCGCCTGATCGAGCTGGATGGGGAGCGAGAATTGACCCGCGCCTTCCCGGACTGGCTGGCCCTCAGTCACTTCGCCGCGGTCAGAGGAACCTATCAGGCCGAGGCGGCGAGCGCATGATCGACAGCCCGGCTCGAGCCTCTCCGGTCGCAATCCAACCAAGCAGTGGAGACGCCGCTCGAGTCAGACGTTGAACGTCGGCCACCGAATTGATCGTGATGTCCACCGCATCTACGTGCTTCTTCCGACGCTCACTTCTCGCAGCCCGCACCCCAATGCTCGAGCACGCGCTCGGTCGGGACCAACCACTCGCACCATGGACACGTGACGAACTCGCAGGCGACCAGCGGGGCATGGCACCAGCCACACTCAGCGCCCTGCTCGCCTGCGATCCACGCCGGCCAGACGGCGTGCGCGCACTGCCAGCCGCGCTCAGAGACCACCTCTGGCAGCAGCTCGACTTCACTGACTGCACCCTGGTCGTCCGTGGTCTGCACCACCAACCGATATTTCATGAGGCAATAGTCGCATCCCGCATGGTTAGCACACAGCCAGGACGCGTGGAAGATGCTCCCGTCAAGCATCTCCTTCAGCTCGAAGACGCACGTCACTGATAAGACGAGCAGTCCGACATGCGCATCCGGGACAGGTGGTGCCGGCTTTACGGGAGCGAGTCTTGCAGGGTACAAGAGCGGCGCTCGCGCGCTGGCCCTGGAGGAAGTAGATGACGATCGATAGGTTCGCCCACCCCGCGCTGCTCGTCGTTGATATGCAGAACGATTTCGTGCGCGTCGGTGCACCACTGGAAGTGCCTCGGGCGCGGGAAACCATCGCGGCGCATCAACAGTTGTTGTCCGCTTGCCGCGAGCTGGACATCCCCATCATCTACACCAAATTCGTGGCCGGTCCGCAGCGTACGCTGATGTGGGAGTGGTCGCCCGAGCTCGCGCCACCAATTTGCTCTTGCTGGAAGGGTTTTCGGCGCTACTACCCTGACGTCGACAACGAGCTCGATTGCTCGGAGATTGTCGACGAACTCTGCCCTCAGCCGGGTGATCCCATCGTCGAGAAGTTCGGTTACGGCGCCTTCCACAATACGAACCTGGATGATCTGCTCAAGGCTCGCCACGTGGCGTCGGTTCTCATCACAGGCACGGTCACGCAGATTTGTGTTGAGGAGTCCGCTCGCGAGAGCTTCAAGCGAGGCTACCCGACGACTATCGTCTCCGACGCCGTCTCCTCGTACATGCCAGACCTGCATGCTGCGGTGCTGAAGAACTTTGCCCGCAAGTTCGGGTGGGTATCTCCAGCAGCGGAGGTGATCGACGAGCTTCGGCGACGGGTTTGAGCTACAGGCCATTGGTCTCATCTCGTCCTTACCGATTCACTGACTTGCCGTCTTAGCCCGATAGCCATTGGCCTCGACCGCCATTGACACCCCCGAAAGACGATGCCTATGATCGCTCTCTTCACGCAGTCTGGCCCGAAGCAGGCGCCGGCGCGCCCGCGACACGGTCCGGAAAATGGAAAGGGGCGGAGTGGCGTATGGCACTCAATCTGGAAGGGCTAATCCCGGCGACGGTCCTACCGATGACGGCCGAAGCCGAGATCGACGAGCCGCAGCTTCGGCGCTACATCCGTTGGGTCAGCGATCAGGGTCCGGTTGCGCTGGCGATCAATGCGGACACCGGTGAAGGACCGCACCTGACGCATCGTGAAAAAGTTCGCGTCATCGAGATCGTCGCCGACGAATTGAATGGCAAGCTGCCGATCGTGGCCGGGCTGGGTGGCCCCTTCACCCGCCAGGCCGTCGAGCAAGCCCGTGACTTCAAAGCGGCCGGCGCCGAGGCGTTCCTTGTCTTTCCCATCTCCGCCTACCTCAGCGCCCCTCTCAACCCCGAAGTCCCGATCCGCTATCACCAGGCAATCGCCGAGGTCGGTCTACCCCTGATCCTGTTCCAGCTGCAACCGGCACTGGGCGGCGTCAACTTCGACCCCGAGACGCTGCGGGCCCTGGCGAGCATCGACGGCGTCATGGCCATCAAGGAGGCGTCGTTCGACGCCCGCCGGTTCCTCGATCTGGTACGGGTGCTGGAAGAGCTGCCGCGGCCGATCACCCTCCTGACCGGCAACGACAACTTCATCTTCGAGTCGTTCGTGCTCGGCGCTCAGGGCGCGCTGATCGGCTTCGGCGCGATCATGACCCGCGAACAGGTGCGGATGATCGAGGCCTGGCGTGCCGGTCGTATCGACGAGGCGAAAGAGCTAGGGCGGCGCGTGCAGCGATTGGCGGACGTCGTCTTCGCGGCGCCGGTCGGCGACTACCGGGCTCGGATGAAGGAGGCGCTGGCCATCCTCGGCGTCATCGATACGACGTATGTCCGGGAGCCATTGCTACCGGTCTCGGATGAGGAGCGGGATCTGCTCCGTCGCACCCTCGCTGAAGTCGGCCTGCTGGAAATGGCCGCGGTTTGATCTGAATCACCGCAGCCCGGCCCAGGGCCTGCCGTGTCCCTCGTCCGTCATCCGGCGGCGCGCCGCGCAGCGATCGCGGCGGGTCAGGGTACGGCAGATCGTACCTGCGGAACCACCGAGAGGGATACGTGGCCATGGCCTACGACTGGCGGAAAGAGGAGTACGAGGTCACCCGACCGGGTCGGACCCGGATTGACTATCGTCAGGAGATCGGCCGCGCCCACGTTCCGATCGGGATCGAGCGGGAATTCGCCGTGCTCGATCCGGAGCGCGCCGGCGCCCTTCGCGCCTGGGTATGCACGCTGATCCCAGCCAGAGACGAGCGTCCTGCCGCTGGAGACGTCGGCGCCGCGGAGTACATCGACGCCACAGTCTTCCTCACACCGCGTCTACGCGGGGTGCTCCTCGACGCCATCGACACGGTCGAACACATGGCTCAGAAACTCACGGGGGGCCAGTTTGCCGAGGCGACCCCGCCGGAGCGAACGGCGGTTCTGCGCGCATTCGCCGCCAATGATCCGCTCGACGCTTTCCCGATGGTTCGGGATCTCACCTACGAGGCGTACTACGCCCACCCACTCGTCCTCGACGTGCTCGAGCGGGAGACGGGCTGGCGCTACGAGGTCGCCATCTCCGGCGGCGATCTCGAGCCGTTTGACGAACGGTTGCTCGACCGGATGCGGACCGTGCCACCGCGATGGCGTAACGCATAGGCTTCGGAGTCAACCGGTCGACGTCTGAGAGGGGTGGAGATGGCCCACGACGACGAGCGCGACGTCCTCATCATCGGCGCCGGAGCAGCCGGCGGGGCGATGGCCTGGAGCCTATCCCGGCGCAAGGTCGACGTGGTCTGCCTAGAGCAGGGCGACTGGGTCCCCCCCACTCTCCGTCCCAAGAACCATCTCGACTGGGAGGTGCGGGCTCGCCGCTCCTGGTCTCCGAGCCCCAACATCCGGCAGTGGCCATCTGATTATCCGGTCGCCAGTTACGGTGACGATCCGATCAGCGTCTTCATCTACAACGCCGTGGGTGGCAGCACGATCGGCTACGCCGGCAACTTCTGGCGTTTCACACCGTCCGACTTCCGGGTCCGCAGCCTGGATGGGGTCGGGGTCGACTGGCCGATCGGCTACGAGGATCTGGCGCCCTACTACACCATCAACGAACGTGAGATGGGAGTGGCCGGGCTGGCCGGTGATCCCTGGAGTCCGCCCCGAGAGCCGCTGCCACTGCCGCCCGCTCCCCTGGGACCGCAAGGTCAGTTGATGATCGAAGGCTGCGAAAAGCTGGGCTGGGAGTGGTGGCCGACCGAGCAAGCGATCACCACGCGCCCCTATGAGGGACGCCCGGCCTGCGATCTCAAAGGCTACTGCCCGTTCGGCTGCCCGCAAGGTGCGCTAGCGACAGTCGATGTCACTTACTGGCGCAAGGCGCTGCGCTCGGCCCGCAACGGAGTCGATCTGCGCACCAACGCCCGCGTGCGGGAGATTACCCTCCACCCGGACGGCCGAGCGAAAGGCGCGCTCTACTACGACGCCGAAGGCCGGCTGCGGGAGGTCCGGGCCAAGGTGGTGGTCCTCGCTGCGGGCGGCCTCGGTACGCCGCGGATTCTGCTGCAATCGACGTCGTCGCGGCACCCCCAAGGTCTGGCCAATTCGAGCGGTCTGGTCGGCAAGAATCTGATGGTCCACGTGCAAACCTTCGTCATTGGCCGCTTCGAGGAGCCGGTGCAAGCGTGGCAGGGTACCTGGGGGGGAGCGGTCTCCTCCCGCCAGTTCTACGAGACCGACCCGGCCAACGATTACCTGCGCGGGTTCGTGATGAGCATCAATCCGGGCTGGTCACCGCTCAATCTCGCACTACAGGTGGCGCCGTGGGGGGCCAATCATCATGCAGCGATGGACGCACACCTCAATCACGAAGTGGTGCTTTTCTGCTGCGGCGAGGATCTACCGGAGGAGCGCAACCGAGTCGAGCTCGACTGGGACAACCTCGACGCCTTCGGGCTGCCGGGCGTGAAGACCTTCTACAGCTTCGACGAGAACAGCAAGCGACTCGGCGCCGCGATGATCACGAAGGGCACCCAACTGATGGAGGCGGCGGGCGCCAGCGGCGTGCGGGACTTCGGTATCTCGCCCGCGCTGGGCTGGCACCTGATGGGGGCGGCGAGAATGGGCAGCGATCCGGCCAGTTCCGTGGTCGACGCCGACAACCGAGCCCACGACGTGTCCAACCTCTTCATCGCCGACAGCACCAGCCTAGCAACAGGAGGCGGGGTCAATCCCACGTCGACGATCCAGGCGGTCGCACTGCGCTGTGCCGAGGGAATCTGGGAGCGACGGCGCGAGCTGGGATGAGGGCGGTCAGTGGCTCTTTCCCTCGCCCTCGGCCAGGACATGGCGGGCGATGACGACCTTCTGGATCTCGCTGGCGCCGTCGTAGATCTGGGTCACCTTCGCGTCGCGAAAGTAGCGTTCGACGTCATTGCCCTTCAGATAGCCCCGGCCGCCGAGGATCTGGACAGCATTCGTCGTGTGCTTCATGCAATTGTCACTGCAGAATACCTTGGCCATCGCCGCTTCTCGTGTGAAGCGCACGCCCTGGCCGCGCACGGTCGCCGCACGCCACGTGAGCCAATGCCCGGCCTCGATCTCGGTCGCCATCTCTGCCAGCATGAATTGGACCGCCTGCAGGTCGGCGAGCGGTTTGCCAAACTGAACCCGCCCCAGGGCGTGAGCGCGCGCCGCGTCGAGAGCGGCCCGGGAGAGACCGAGCGCGATCGAG
>DASUQU010000009.1:0-6589 GCA_036280495.1 Thermomicrobiales bacterium
CTGGCGGATCCCACCGCGGTGGAATCGGTCTACTTCGGGCCAGATGGCCTCCTCGATCGCGTTCGCTCGGGAACGATCCTCGTCGATCTATCGACCGGGTCTCCCGCTCTGGCGCGCCGCATAGCCGCGGCAGCACGCGAGCGCAGCGCGCGCTTCCTCGACGCCCCGGTCGCAGGGTCTATCAAAGCTGCAACCGAAGGACAGCTCGGCATCATGGTGGGCGGCAACAAGTCAGCGTTCGAGCGCTGCGAGGCGGTCTTTTCCGCCATCGGCAAGGCGGCTTTCTACCTCGGTGACAGTGGCAACGGCGCGACCATGAAACTCGTCAGCAACGCGATCCTGGCGACGATGGTTCAGGCGCTCGCCGAGGGGGTGGCGCTCGGCGAAAAGGCCGGCCTCAGTCCGGCCGATATCTTTGCGGTGCTTGGCGCATCGTCTGCCGCGGCGCCGGTAGTCAGCGCCAAAGCGACGGCAGTGACTGAGCGCGCGTACCTGCCGGCGGCCTTCACGCTGGCCCTGATGCAGAAAGACCTCTGGCTCGTGCTCGGACTCGCCAACGAACTCCAGGTGCCGATGCCGGCGACCGCGATCGCCCACGACATGGTCCTCGCCGCCAACGCGACCGGCAAGGGCGGGCTGGACTTTTCGGCGGTGGCGTTGCTCATGGAAGAGCTTGCCGGCGCCCGCGAGTCGTGACCCGAGCGATCACGGACTGCAAAGAGTGACAAACGACAGCGACGGAGGCGTCAACCGCCTCCGTCGCGTAAGTCGGGTTTCCCTCACGGATTAGCTGCGTCGGCTCTCCTCGCGCTGCACGCCGTCTTCATCCTTTCGTCGCGCCGGAAGCACGGCAAACGGAATCGACGTCACCGGTGCCGATGAGATGGGGAGGTGACCCACACCAGTCGAGGGGACTTTATTCACCCGCACCTTGCCGCCGCGACCGCCCTTGGGAGCTTTGCCGGCCGGAGTCTTGATGGACGGGGTCTTGATGGTCCGGCCCGGCTTGCCGGGTTTACTCGGCTTCGCCGGCTTTTCCGGCACGTAGACCGGCCCAGCGCAGATGTCGCCAACCTCGATCGTGTTCCCCTGATTGCCGCCCGAGTTGATCTCGTTGATGACCACGAGACCGCCGTCAGCACTGGCGCCAGCAATTCCACCATTGCCGGCCGAGGCGGTGTCGCCGCCGCTGCCACCGAGGCCGTACCGGCTATGAATCAAATTCCTTAGTCCGCCCCCGTTACCACCACCCCCATTGCCGCCGTCATCGTTGCCAGCGGCCGCGGCCAGATTTCCACTGCCGCCTGAGGCATCACCGATCGCCGTACCGCCCCCCGCGTCGATATTGATGTTGGTGCTGTTGTTGACATTTCCGCCATCGATAGAGACCGGACCACATTCGCCGTAGGCGCCACCACCGATGCCGCCGACGTTGATCGTATTGCCGCGGTTGCCACCGGAGTTGATCTTGCCGATGACGACGATTCCACCGTCGGCGCTGGCGTTCGCGCGGCCCCCGTTCCCGGCCGAGGCGACGCGACCGGCCAGCCCGCCGCGCCCTCCAAGGCCGTACCGGCTCTGAATAAGCCCGCGCAGTCCACCGCGCCGCCGGTTGTCATCGTCATCATTGCCCGAGGCCGCGGCCAGGTTGTCGTCGCCACCCGAGACATCGGCAATAGCTGTACCACCGCTGGCATCGATATTGATGTTGGTGGTGTTGTTGACGTTGCCACCGTCGATGGAGAACGTGCCGCCCGACCCGCCGCAGACGCTTCCCACGCCGATGGTGTTCCCCGCGTTTCCGCCCGAGTTGATCTCGTTGATGACGACGATACCGCCGTCGGCGCTGGACCGAGTGACTCCGCCATTTCCGGCCAGCACGGTGTAGTCACCGTAGGTCAGACCCAGGTTGCCGCTACCGCCGGAGGCATCACCGATCGCCGTACCGCCTCCCGCGTCGATATTGATGTCGGTGGTGTTATCGACGTTGCCGCCGTTAATGGAACCCCCACCGCATTCGCCGTAGCCACCGCCGATGCCATCGACGTTGATCGTGTTCCCCTGGTTGCCACCGGAGTTGATTGTGCCGATAACGACGATACCGCCGTCAGCACTGGCATTTGCGCGGCCACCGTTCCCGGCTGAGGCAATGTCGCCACCGAAAGATCTGTTGAAAGTTCTGTTATTCAACGCCGCGACGCGGCTGGCGAGGAGGCCAATGCGGTGCTGATTATTCCCTTGCCCATTGCCATCGTCATTTCTGTTGTCGCCGTCGCCACCGTTGTCATTGTTGTTGTTTCGGCGGGTTTCCCGCTCGTCCGCATTGGAGTCGCCATTCGCTTGCGCCGCGGCGTTGTTGCTTCCACCGGACCCATCGGCAATGGCGGTCGACTCGGACAGCGTCGCGGCGATAGCACTTTCATTCGCGGTGGAACCACCGCTGACCGAATCGGTGTCCTGCGCGAGCTCGGTCTCGTCAGTCGAGCGGGAATTTGCGCGGGGCGCGTCTGTCTCACCCGAGGTCTCCTCGGCGGTCGCCGCGGGCTCGCCCCCGTCGGTTGACGGTTCACTGCTCGCCTCAGCCGCGCCTGATTCAGTCTCACCGGTACTCGAGCCATCAGCAGTAGTCGTTGCCGGCTCGGTGACTGCACCGGCCGCCGCGAGCGCTTCCTGTCCCGCCTCAGTTCCGAAGATAGGGTTGGTCGTCAGTGCTGTGGCCGATGGGTCGTAGTACGGTGTCGTTTCAGAAGGGCTCGCCGCGGCCGACGAATCATCGACCGGCGCAGCGTCTGCCGGAGCTTCCTCCGTGACCGGAGCGTCCTGCGCGACCGTATCCTCAGCCGGCGGAGCCTGTTCCTCCGTCGTTTCCTCGGTCGGCGCGTCGGGTGGAGGCGCCTCACCCCCAACTTCCTCTATGAGATTGGCTTCGACGATCTCGGCGAACGTCTCTTCTTCAGGCACCGGCTCGGCGGCCACGGGTTCTTCGGCCACGGGTTCGGCTGCAGCGACTGGCTCCTCGGCGGGAGCTTCCACTGGCTCCGCGGGCGCCTGCTCCTCCGCCACCGGAGCCGCTTCCTCCACGGTGCTCTGCTCGGCTGGCGCCTCGGTCCCCGTCGCCTCATCCTGCGCCAGCACCGGCAGCACCGATCCCGCCACAGTTCCCGTGGCGAGAGCCAGTGCGAGCACCCAGCGCAACCAGACGCGCGGGGCATTCGTCGGTTCAGACATGTCCAGTTCCTCCCCCTCGACCATCGAGGCTGAGCCTCCCCGACCTTCCCGCGACCGAGATGAAGGAGTCTCGCGGAGTCGTTCCCCTGGTCGGCTTCAGTCTCGCTACCTCAGACGCCCGAGGGGCAAGGCCGGTTTCGCTGCCAATGGTCCGGTTTTTGAGGGGACCGATGTACGATTGGCAGCGAGACTGTACCGCATCCACGGATTACTGTCAGTTGTGCCCTGATCCAGAAGTGGCCACCGTGTACCGGCGCTCATGAGCGAGAGAATGAGGACCCACGGAATGCCCGCGCAACCAGACATGATCATCTGGGGATCCCGCATCCGGACACTGGACCCGGACCTCCCAACCTGCAGTGCGGTAGCGGTAAAGGACGGCCTCATCGCCGCTAGCGGCGATGACGACACGATCCGCGCCATGCTTGGTCCCGGAACACGGATGATCGATGGCCGAGGCATCTCCTTCGTTCCCGGCCTAACCGACTCCCACATTCACCCGCTGATGGGCACGTTCTTCCGCGGCCAAGGAGCCGACCTTTTCGACGCCACGAGTTTGGAGGACATCCGAGGACGCCTCCTCGCCGAGCGCGAGCGGGTCGGCCCTGATGGCTGGGTGCAGGGCTGGGGGCTTCATTTCGAGCCGTTCGAGGAGACAGGCATTCGCGGCGATCTCTTCGAGGGCGCCGTCGCCGGCCAGCCGATGCTCCTGGAGTTCTTCGACGGCCACACTGCCCTCGCCAATCACACCGCGCTCGCGAGCGCCGGTATCAACGGGCCGATCGCATTCGAAGAAGAAGCGAGCGTGGTCTGCGTCGACGGCATTCCGACCGGCGAGCTGCAAGAATGGGCGGCCATGCGTCTCGTGCAGAACGTGGTGCCCGAGGCCGACGTCGAGACGCGCTATGGCTGGTTCCGGGACTCGTTCCGCCGCTTCAGCGAGGCCGGTCTGACGGCGATCCATGCCATGAACGGCACCCCCGCCGAGCTCGACATCTATCGGCGGCTGGAGGAGAACGGCGATCTCACCTGCCGCGTCGTCGTCCCGCTCTGGCAGCAACCCGAAACGACGACGGCCGAGATGCGCGACCAGCTTCCATTTCGGGATGATCGCGGCCGGCTGTGGCGCTGCGGCGCAGCGAAGTTCTTCATCGACGGGGTAATCGAGACCGGCACCGCCTGGCTCGTCGATCCAGACACGAAAGGTCAGGGGGTACACCCCTTCTGGCCTGATCCAGAGCGATATGCAGAAGCCGTCGCATTGTTTGCCGGTGCCGGATTCCAGTGCATCACCCACGCGGTCGGCGATCGAGCGGTGCAAGCGGCACTGGACGCCTACGAAGCCGCCGGCCACGCCGAGGGCGTGCACCACCGTATCGAGCACATTGAGCTGGTGCAGGAGCATGACGTACCCCGTTTCCGTGAGCTAGGAGTGGTCGCGTCGATGCAGCCGCTGCACATGGCCGCTGCTCGTGCCGACGGCAGCGACGAGTGGGCGGCACGGGTGGGACCCGAGCGGACGGCAGCCGCCTTTCGCGCGCAGACTCTCCGCTCGTCCGGCGCGATCCTGGCCCTCGGATCGGACTGGATGGTCGCGCCATTCGATCCACGCCTCGGCATGGCCTGGGCGCGGCTTCGCCGCACTCCCGGGCGCCTGGAGATGCCACCCCGGGCGGGGGATCAGGCGCTGACCGCAGTCCAGACCCTCGAGGGCTACACGACCGGCGCGGCGGCGACGATCTCGGAAGACGACCTGTCAGGACGCATCAAGCCGGGCTACCGCGCCGACCTCACCGGGTTCGCTGCCGATCCGGTCGAGACAGACGCCGACGCCTTGCTCGACTTGCCGGTCCTGATGACGATCGTCGAAGGACGCGTCGTACACGAGGCTCGATAACACCGATGACAGAAGAGATGTCTCGATCCACCGTCTGCCTGACCTTCGACTTCGACGCCATCTCGCTCTGGCTCGGTCCCTTCGCGGCCAGGTCCCCAAGCATGATCTCGCGCGGCGAGTTCGGCGCGGTCGGTTGCGAGCGCATCCTGCGGCTGCTCGAGCGCGAGCAGATCCCCGCTACCTTCTTCGTCACCGGGCACACCGCTGATACCTACCCGCATCTCGTGCGAGCGATTGCGGGCGCTGGCCACGAGATTGGGCACCACGGCTACCTCCACGAGAATCCCCTTTCATTGGAGACCGCGGAACGGGAGCGCGAGGTCCTGGTGAAGGGCCTCGAAGCGCTCGACCGCGCGGCCGGGGTGCGACCGATCGGCTACCGCTCGCCGTCCTGGGACAACAGTCCCTGGACGATCGACCTGCTGCTGGAGCAGGGCTTCGAGTACGAGAGCTCGTTGATGGCTGACGACTTCACCCCGTACTGGTGCCGCACCGGCGACGTCATCCAGCCGGACGGTCCGTACCTATTTGGTTCAGAGGTCGAACTGGTCGAAATGCCGGTGAGCTGGATCCTCGACGACTTCCCACATTTCGAATACGTGTCGATCCGATCACTCGGCGTGAATTCTCCCGGGCACTCCGCCCCCTCAAAGGTCGAAGAGATCTGGCAGGGCGAGTTCACCTTCATGCGGCGTGAGGTCCCGGGAGGCGTCTTCACGCTGACGATGCATCCCCAGGTCATCGGGCGCGGGCACCGGATGTTGATGCTGGAGCGGCTCATCGCCTGGTTCAAAGAGCATCCCGGCACGGACTTCTCCACCCTCGGCGCCGCGGCGGAGGCCTTCCGAAATGCCCATCCTCGGAAGCCGCAGGCGTGACAACTTTGCGTTGTTGACTACGACAACATGAGGGTTGAAGACTTCGGTTCGATCAACCGCTTGACGATCTCTGAGCGGCCAAGCATGCCGTCCAATTGCGGGAATCTTGGCTCAGATACCTTCGACGAACTGTGATGATCAGCGAGGAGGAGAAGGTGACGCTCCCTTCTGGTGCGGCCAATCGCCCAGCCTGGCATACCGACGATTACCCCGAGCTGCGCTCCACCCCGCCGTGGGTCACCGAGGAAATGGTCGCCGCCCAACCTGGGTTGGTCGCGCCGATTCTCGCCCATCCCCAGACGACCGAGCTCGCTCAGGTCATCCTCGACGTCGACGAGAGCGGAGAGCCGATCGTCGTTACCGGTTGTGGTACGAGCGAGCACGGCGCCATGGCCATTGCCGAACTGCTCGACGCCGCGCTGCGGCAGCGTGGCGCTCGCGGCGGCCGGGTCGAAGCGCGCCAGGCGTTCGAGGCCGCGCTCGATCCCCGCTCGGGTGGACTCTGTATCGCGGTGACGGAGAGCGGAGGCACCAGGGCGACGTTGCTCGCCGTCGAGGCCGCGCGCGATGCCGGATCAGCCACCGC
>DASUQU010000010.1:0-4366 GCA_036280495.1 Thermomicrobiales bacterium
TATTGCCAAGGCCGACGAACCAGGAAATCTCTACCTGGAGACCCCGCCATCGACGGCCTATCCAGGTGGTCTCTTCTTTGGGGCGGTGAAGACCGGGAAGCGTTATGTCAGCTTCCATCTCATGCCGATCTACGTGCATCCCAACCTGTTGGAAGGAATCAGTCTCGATCTGCGGAAGCGAATGCAGGGCAAGTCCTGCTTCAACTTCACCCGTCAAGACGACGTGCTGCTTGAGGAACTGGAGACGTTGACCGCGGCGGGATTCGCCAGGTTCCAAGACGACGGGACGATCCCCGTAAAGTAGGCCGCTACCCGTCAAAACGCCGGAAGATCGTCGAGGCGTTCTGACCACCGAAGCCGAAGCCGTTGACCATCGCCGCGCGGACGGGCATCTTGCGTGCGACGTTCGGCACGTAGTCGAGGTCGCAGTCCGGGTCAGGGTGGTCGAGATTGATCGTCGGCGGGACTGCCCCATCGCGGATCGCTAGCACGCAGGCCACGGCGGAGATGGCACCGGCCGCGCCGAGCAAGTGACCGATCATCGACTTGTTCGCCGAGATGGCGACCTTCCGCGCGTGATCGCCGAACGCCTCCTTGATCGCCAGCGTCTCCGCGATGTCGCCGATTTGCGTCGCGGTCGCATGCGCGGCGATGTAGTCAATTTCGTGCGGCTCCATACCGGCCCGGTTGAGAGCGTTGGTCATCGCCATGCGCGCACCACGTCCCGACGGCTCCGGGGCGGTCAGGTGGAACGCGTCGGAGGTCAGCGCGCCGCCGAGCGCCTCGGCATAGACGGAGGCGCCGCGGCGAACCGCGTGCTCTTCAGTCTCGATGATCAGGACGCCCGCACCTTCGCCGAAGACGAACCCATCGCGCTCGCGATCGAACGGCCGCGATGCGCCTTCCGGATCGTCGTTCCGTCGCGACAGGGCGTGCATGTTCGCCAGGCTGGTCAGGGCGACCGGGGTGATCCCCGCTTCAGTGCCCCCCGTCACGGCGACGTCCGCCTCGCCGGCCCGCAACAAACGAACAGCATCGACGAACGCCTGCACTCCAGAGGCACAGGCAGCCGCGGAGGTCATCGTGGGCCCGTGGATGCCGAAGGCGATCGAAACCTGACTGCTCGCCATGTTCGGGGCGAACATGGGGATCACCAGCGGGCCGACACGAGACGGGCCGTGCACGGCCATTGCGGTAACGTTGCTTTCGATCGTGGGAATGCCGCCGCCGCCTGTGTTCATGACCACGGCGACGCGGTCGCGGTTTTTGTCGCTGATCTCCAGCTTCGCGTCGGCAAGCGCCTCCCGCGTGCCAGCGATGGCGAAATGCGCGAAGCGATCCATACGGCGAACCGATTTGGGATCCATGAACGCTTTGGGATCGAAGTCGGGAACCTCGGCTGCGATCTTGACTGCGAGATTCTCGGTGTCGAAATGCTGGACGTGCCGGACCCCGGAGCGGCCGGCGATCAATCCATCCCACAGCGCGGGGACTCCGATGCCGAGCGGTGAGACTGCCCCCAGCCCGGTCACCACGACCCGTTTCACGTTCTCTCCCTCTCTCCCGAGTGTCTGTTGGCGTATCGTCGAGCGCAGGATCAGGTATTCCGCGCGTCGGCCGGCAGACCGAGATCGGTCAGGCTCAGGGTGGTGACGTCTCGGTTTATGCGCCGGATGAGCCCGGAGAGGACCTGACCTGGCCCGACCTCGATAAATGTGGTCGCGCCGCCGTTGACCATCTCCACCACCGACCGCGTCCAGTTCACGGGGCGCTCGACGTGATGCGCCAATTCCTGGCGCACGTCGTCGACAGTGAGCATCGCCGTCGCGGTCACGTTAGCCACGATGGGAATCTGCGGGGCACCGAGTGGCAGCCGGCTCATGACGTCGCGCAGACCCGCCGAGGCCCGAGCCATCAGGGGCGAGTGGGAAGCGATGCTGATCCCGAGTCGCGCCACGCGCTTGGCGCCGCGGGCTTTCGCGATCTCCATCGCCCGGAGCAAGGCGGCAACTTCCCCAGAGATGACCGTCTGCCCAGGGCAGTTGTCATTCGCGACGGTAATGACGCCACCATTGGATGCATCCTGGCAGACGGCCGCCAGCGTTTCGGCGTCCAAGCCGATGACGGCGGCCATACCGCCGGGGTTCTCCTCACCTGCTTCCTTCATGAGGCGACCACGTTCCCGCACCAGCTGTAAACCGGATGGGAAATCCATCACACCGGCGGCGACGAGCGCGGTGAACTCGCCGAGCGAGTGACCGGCGACCATCGTTGGATCGACTTTCTGACCAGCTTCGGCGAGGCGCTCTCTGAGCGCCTCCAACGCCGCAATGCTTACCGTGAGGATCGCCGGTTGCGCGTTGATTGTGTCTTCGAGCTCGTCAGCAGGACCGTGAAAGCAGAGCCGGGAGAGGGGAAACCCGAGGACCTCGTCGGCCTGATCGAACACCCGTCGCGCCGCGGCCGAGGCGTCATAGAGCGCCTTGCCCATCCCGACGAACTGGCTGCCTTGCCCGGGGAAGACCAGCGCTATCTTGCCTGTCAGCGAATCCACCTTACCCGTTGCCCTTTGTTGATCAACAAGTGCCAAAAATCGGCGTCATCACAACACAATCAGGTGATCATACCACGTGGCAGCGGCTCGGCCCGGCTCTCCGCTAGCCACCGTCGAATCCCCCACGCGAGTGGATGACCTGCCCGGTCACCCAGCCCGCATCCGGGCTCGCCAGCCACGCCACGAGACGCGCGGCATCGGTAGGCATGCCGAGCCGTCCCATTGGGAACCGTGGCAGGAGAACGTCGCGTAGCTCCGTGGTGATCCAGCCAGTGTCGGTCGGGCCAGGATCGACCGCATTGACCGTAATCCCCTTGACCGCGACTGCGGGGGCGAGACTTCGGGTAAACGCCTCGATGGCACCCTTCGTGGCACCGTAGGCCAACTCGTTCGGCATTGGACCCAGGCTCTGGCCGGAGGTGATGTTGATGATCCTGCCTCCATCCCCCGCGCTGAAACGGCGGGCGAACTCCACCGCGAGGAGCATCGCGGCTCGCATGTTGACCGCATAGTGGGCATCGATCGTTACCGCATCGAGTCGCTCGTAGCCGTCGTCGGTCGAATACGCGGCGTTGTTGACGAGGATACTGATTGTACCAAGGCGCGACTCGGATTCCTCCAGCAGCCACTTCGCCGCACCCGGATTGCTGAGGTCACATTCGATGGCCGCCCCACGCACCCCAAGCGTGACGAGTGTTTGTGCGAGGTCGTCCGGCTCGGATGGTGCGCCGGACCATGGACACGCCTCGTCAGCTGGGCGCCAGTGATTGAACGCGACGTCAGCGCCGCGAGCCGCAAGCGCGCGGCAGATGGCGGCGCCAATGCCGCGCTGGCGGCTGGCGCCAGTCACCAACGCCACCCGACCGGTCAGATCTGACCCATTTTCGAGGACTGTCATCGGCGTACTTGCTCCACGATCTCCGCGTACGCGCACCGCGAGAATGATTGCACGCGGCGACCTGACGCCTTGACCCGAGAGCGAGACCATGCGAGGGTTGTCACACGTCCGTCCGGGAGGCGAGTGAAGAGGAGTTTTGGATGCGACAACCCGGATTCACGGCGCCAGGCTTTCTGATCATCGCGATCATGTTGCTGGTTGGCGTGACCGGCGCGCCGCCCGCCGCCGCTTGGCAGGCGGCAACCCCGGCGGCGGGAACCCCAGCCGTTATCGAGATTCAGCCTACGCAGCCACCACCGCAGCTTACGCCAGCGCCGGCAGCGACCCCGGCGGGACCCGCCGAAACCGACGTCGTCACGCTCGTCCTCTGGTATCAGAACGCCGCGGACCAGGACATCATCGAGTTGTACCCGCTGGCGACCGAAGCCGGATTCGTCGCGCGACCGCAACAGGGTGCGGCCTCCGTCGGAACTGTCGATTTCCCCGTCGAAGGGGTGCCGACCGTCGTCATCGGGAATACGACCTTCGAAACCTATCCGCGTCCCGACGGAGTGATCGAGCGCTGGACGTGGCTGGATGACTTCGAAGGCGCCCGCCCTGCTACCCTCGTCATGCAGCTCGCCGGTCTGGATGGAACCTACCAGAACTACTATGGCACCGGGACCTTCGTCTCCCGGGACGAAGGTGGGGCGGGCGGTGTGCTCGCCCTCGCGTTACGACCGCCCTCGCCAGCCGCAGCTAATGAGGACGCGACGGAGCCTGGTGCCGCAGACGCGGCCGCGGAGGAGCCTGTCGCCGACGAAGCGGCAGCCGCCGAGGCGGCGCAACCCGACGTCACCGTCGAGCCCGGCACCGAGATTCTGACTGAGCCAGCGGCCGAGGGCGAGGCGCCAGAGGCCGAAGGCGAAGCACTG
>DASUQU010000011.1:0-23879 GCA_036280495.1 Thermomicrobiales bacterium
AGTACGCAACGTTTGTGCCCAATCCAAGGTGGGCTCGGAATCACACGGAACGTCGTAGAAGAGAAAGAAGGCGACGCTCAGACCACAGTATTGTTGTTCTGCTTAGGAACCCAGTTTGCCAGTTCGGCTGAGCGTTCGGCATCGGCACAGCTGACGTGGGGACGTAGGCGAAGGAGGACACGTGGCCATGCCCCCGAGGGCAGACGCCGACATCGTCTCCGTGTGGACGGATCAGGTGCTGGATGCCGATCTCTGGCGCGATCGGGCGTGGGGAGGAGGCGAAACCATCGATGAGCGATGTCATTCCCGAGCAGTACGCTGACCTGCTGGCGTCGACCGCACTGGCGCACGTCGCTACGATCGGCCCGGATGGCGCGCCGCAGAGCAGCCCGGTGTGGTTCGACTGGGACGGCACGCACCTGCGGTTCGCCCAGGTCACGGGCTACCGGCAAAAGCTGTGCAACCTGCAGCGCGAGCCGCGCGTTGCCCTCTCGATCGTCGACCCGGCCAACGCCTACCGCTACCTGGAGGTGCGCGGCAGAGTCGAGCGGATCGAGCCGGATCCGGACTGGGCGTTCATCAACGCGATGGCCAGGAAGTACCTCGGCCAGGACCGCTACCCGTTCGGCAAGCCCGGCGACGAGTGGATGATCGTCGTGATCCGGCCGGAGCGGACGACGCAGATGGGGTAGCCGTCCCGATTCCGGCGGGACGGCGGAGCAGGCAGCGGTATCGGAGGAGCCGTCAATGCAGATCACGCGTAGTTCGTTGCCAACCACCAAAGGACCCGCTAACTGGTTCACCGCGGACGACTCCGGCAGCCCGGTGACCCGGGGGCGCACGTCACCGACGAGGAGTATGGACAGCAATCCGAGTGACGCTCTGCTCCAGACGGAGCGGATCGTCCTGGGTGCGGAGCCCGAGTGGCCTTCCCCGGGCTCCAAGAGAGAGACGCGCCCTGCGCCGAAGAACGGTTCAGGCTGTCGACAACGGCCTCTACGAGATCGCTCGGAAAATCTGTCCAGAGGAATGGTGGGGCCGATCATGGGCGTTATCGGAACCCGTTTCATAAATGGTCGGGAAGTGCGGCATAGTCCCGAGGATCCTCCGTGCGGTAGCCGCATGCCAATCGTGAGAGACGCGTCGTCTACAAGAGCAAGAGCAGCACTTCTGCCGTTGCCCGTGGAGCCGTGACGGGCGCGCCATGATTGGTCTCGAGTTCCCGGTAGCGCCAGGCTGCATCACCACGGGCGTGGGCAAGGAAGGTCGGGAGAGGATCGGCAGGATCCTTGCCCTCGGTGCAGTAGATGTAGGCGCGAGGGAGCGCTGCTGGTTAGTTGCCGACGATGACGGTGTTGCCCCGGTTGCCACCGGAGTTGATATCAGCATGGCTGATCACGACGCTGGTCTGGGCGCTCGGGAGCGGATCGTTCCTGGGCTGATCTGACGGGCGCTTCTCTGGGCAGGAGGCGAGGAACGTCTGGGTTCGCAGCATTGCCTGCTGAGCGGCCTGTAAGAGGAGTGTGGTCCGCGCCATGGTGGCCCGGGATGCGGCGTCGCGGTGTTGCGTGCGGAGGCTGCGTTCAGAGAGGAAGTCGAGAACGCTCGTCGCGTTCATATGTACTCTCCCGGTTCAGCGGGGCTGAAGCGGGTCACGGAGTATAGCGCAGCACAAGAGGAGCACGACTGCCTGCAGGGGGCATCCTGAGTGCGCGTCACCGCGACGGCGTCAAACTGCGCTCAGGTCAGGATCAGTCATCAGCACGGGGCAGCAACGGTAACCGGACCGTGAACGTGGCGCCATGACCCGGTGCAGACTGGGCGGTGATCGTACCCGCATGGGCTTCCACGATCTCCCGGGCGATAAACAACCCCAACCCGAGACCGGCCCGGCCAGTACGCTCCTTCGGGTTGACCTGGGCGAACCGACCAAAGATGGTTTCCAACTCCTCGGTCGGAATCCCCGGACCCGCGTCCTGGACGATCACTTCGGCCATGCCGTCGTCGCTCTGCACGCGGACATCGATGCGCTCGGTCCCCGGCGCATGGGTAATGGCATTGGTGAGGAGGTTGAGCAGAACCTGCTCCAACCGGCTGGCATCGCCCGAGACGACTACCGGTTCGCTCGGCGCAGCGAAGGCAATGGTTTGCCCCTGGGTCAGGATCCCGGCCGACTCCACGGTCTGCAGCACCATCGGCACCAGATCCATGGGCGCCGGCTCCAGCTCCAGCTTCCCGCTCTGGAGCCGGGTGGCGTCCATGAGTTCCGTCACGAGGGAGGCTTGCCGCCGTGTTTCCTGAATGGCCAGGGTCAGGAAGCGATGCACCTGTTCGTGGACACTGGGATCCACTCGACGTTCGGCCAGCTGCAGATAGCCCTGCAGGGCGGTTAGCGGCGTCCGCAACTCGTGCGAGGCCCAGGTGAGGAATTCCTCCTGAAGCTGGCGCATGGTCCGGTCAGTAATGTCCCGGATGACCAGCACGCCGGCGACATCGTCCACCTCGCCGGAGAGCGGCCGACCCGTCGCCTCGAACCAGCGGCGGGACCCGTCCGCCGCAGCGGCGGTGAACTCCAGCCGGAACGCCTCCCCCCGCGCCACCCGGGACTCCGGCGTCTGCGTCGAGGGCAACGGGATCCCCTGTGCATCAGCGGAAACGAAGGGTGCACCCAGCGTCCCGACCAACGCGTCGTAGGCCGCGTTGGTGCGCATCACCCGTCCCTGGGCATCCACCACCACCACAGCATCGCCCATGCTGGCTAGCACGGCCGACAGCCGGGCCCGCTCCGCGGCGTGCTCAGCGGCCAGCTCCTCGAGTTCCGTCGACCGGGCGTGCAGCTCGTCGTTGGCGACGTTCAGTTCCTCGACGGTCGCCTGGGCCTCCTCGTGCAGCGTCTCCAGCTCCTCGTTGCTCGATTGCAGCTCCTCGTTCAGCGTCTCGATCTCCTCGGCCGCGACCTGGGCCGCGGCGGCTGCCTGCCGCAGCTCGTCGCCCTGTTCGCGCAACCGGTCGACGGTGTCGGTCAGCTCGCGGTTGGCGGCTAGCAGTTGCCGGTTGGCCGCCGCTTGCCGTCCTGTCGTCTCCCGCAGTGTCGCCAGCTCGGCCTCAGCACGGGTGGCCGCCTCAGTGGTGGCGGTAACGTCGGTGACGAGGATCAGCACTGCCTCGACCACGCCGTCGGTGGTCGCCCGATTGCGATGACAGCTGACGCTCAGGTGCCGGGTCTCGCCGGTGGCGGTGTCCGTGGTCACAACCGGGTCAAGCGCCTGGGGTGGCTCGCCGGCCAGCACCGCGTCGATGGCGGTGCGGAGGGCCGTGGAGGGGAGGCGTTGGGCGAGGTGGATCAGGTCCTGGCCGAGGGCCAGGCCGTGGACGCCGAGCAGCTCCCGGGCGGCGCCGTTGATAACCTCCAGGTCGTAGTCCCGATTGACGATGGCCATCCCGACCGGCAGTTGGCGCACTACCTCCTCGGCCCGGACACTGGTGAAGCGAGCCTCCTCGGTGTCGGCTTCCGCCTGTCGTAGCGCCCGTTCTAGCGCCGACCGGCTGCGCAGGACTGTCGTGCCGCGCGCGGGCGCGGCCTCCGCGGTCGTCGGCAATCGCGCCGGCGGCAAGGCCGGCCGTGGCCCCTGGCGACGGTAGATGCGCGCTCGGCGGTCGATCGTGTCGAAGCCGGACTTGACGGCGCCGATCGTTTCGGATTTGCCCAGCACCAACACCCCGCCCTCGCGCAGGGAGTACGCGAAGATCTCCAGGGCACGGCGCTGCAGCTCCGGGGCGAAGTAGATGAGCACGTTACGGCACAGAACCAGGTCGGTGCGGGGAAAAGGAGGGCGCTGGGCCAGGTCGTGGCTGCCAAAGACGATGAGGCCGCGCACCGCTTTGGTGACTTCGACGGCACCGTCGTGCTGGGTGAAGTACCGGGCCACCAGTTCCTCCGGCACGTCTGCCAGGGCCGTGGCTGGGTAGATGCCGCGCCGGGCGAAGGCAAGCGCCGCCTCGTCGAGATCCGTCGCGAAGATGCGCACCGGCGGGGAGGGTTTGGGGGCAGCGGCAAGCGCCTCGGCCACCAGCAGCGCTAGTGAATAGGCTTCTTCCCCCGTAGCGCACCCGGCCGACCACATCCGCAGCTCGCGCCCGTCCTGACGGGCCGCGGCAACTAACTCGGGGACGATGTCCTCGCGCAGCCGCTCGAAGAGGGCCGGATCGCGGAAGAAGCGGGTGACCTTGATCAGGAAGTCGGTGATGAGGCGCTGCTCTTCCTCCGGGTGCGCCTCGAGGTATGTGCGGTAGTCGGCGAGGGTGGACATCCCCACGGCCGCCACCCGCCGCCAGAGCCGCCGCGTGATGGTGGCGGGTTTGTAGGCGCCGAAATCAATACCGTGGCGCTCGCGCAGGCGATCCAGCACGCGCGCCAGGTCTGGGTCTCCAGTGGCCTGCTCCGGTGGGGGTGCCGCCAGCAAGTCGGCCAGCGCCGCCCCCATTTCGTTGACCGGGAGGCTGAAGTCGACGAGTGAGGGCGCCAGGGAGCGCGGCATCGAGGGAAAGGCCGCCGTCTCCGGGTCCTGGATGACGACGGTGCCGCCCGCTTCTTTGACGGCATGGGCGCCTGCCGCGCCGTCTGAGCCAGAACCAGTGAGGATGACCGCGATGAGCCGCTCGCCGAACGTTGCCGCCGCCGTGGCGAGCAGGAGGTCCACGGAGGGGGTGGGCCGGCGGGTGGGATCAGGATGGACGTCGACGTGGTGGTCGGTGATGGTCACGTGCCGGTTCGATGGCACGACGAAGACGGTACCGGACGCGAGTGCCTCGCGCGGCTCGACGCTGCGCACGGGAAGCGGGGTCTGCCGGGAGAGGATCTCGGCGAGGTGGCTGGGTCGTGCGGGATCGAGATGCTGGGCGATGACGACGGGCGCTGCCAGATCAGCCGGCAACGCGCCGACAAATTGGGAGAGGGCCTCCACGCCACCAGCTGAGGCGCCGACGACGATGAGGTGATCGGTTTTGGCCTCGGATGCGGGGGGCATGGCGGGTCCTCATGTGCCGGGGTACTGCTTGAATTGGATAAACCGGCTGCGGTGCCGACGAATCGTCTGCCGCATCATCGCACGTTATATGCCGCAGACCGCTGCGCGTGGTCGCCCGCAACCGGACCTTCACCGTGCGCGAGAGGTGCAAGCGCGGCAGTCATGGGACCTCACGAGGCCGATTCGGGGGTTGGCCTGGCCCTCACTGCGACGTGCGCATGGTGTCCGTGGCACACCTCATGCACTGCAACGACCAGACCGCCATGCTCGCCATGGAGATGCGTACCTGAGTCGCTGCGCAAATCGGGCGCGACGCGGCTCCGCTCATCGTGGTCGTCCCGATCGATCTCGGGACTTTCGACACCTGAAGGAACATTCTCGATTCAGGGCAGACCCCAAGGTGATAGACCGGTCAGCCGTGAGCAGATGATGGAAGGCGAGTAATGC
Organism: Thermomicrobiales bacterium; assembly: GCA_036280495.1. Taxonomy (GTDB): domain Bacteria; phylum Chloroflexota; class Chloroflexia; order Thermomicrobiales; family UBA6265; genus JACCXM01. Next base: position 5,475 of record DASUQU010000011.1, read on the forward strand.
GCATCCCGGGTGATCAGCTTCGATTGGTCCCTCATGCCACGATGGAGCAGGCAAGTGAGCCCCGTGAGGCCATCGATCCCGCCACGCGCGAGGGGCTGCAGGCGATGGACGCGGCGCAAGCCGAGCTGCGGCACCAGCTGCAGACCGGGGAGATGACCCAGGACGCTTACGAGGAGGCGTGGACCGCGCTCATCACGACGGTACCGCCGGCGGTGCTCAAAGCCAGCTTGGAGAAGCGGCAAGACGCCGTCGAGGCGGCAGGGGAGACTGACCGCCCCAAAGGATCATAGCCCCGGCAGCCTGGAGCAGATCGCTGCGTTCTGGACTCCCGAGAAGCGGTCGAGTCTCCCAAGCACCCGATTGGCGTCGAGGATTCTTTCGATCAGTTCGTCGCTCGAACCGATCATGAGCGCCTGACCGGGTCTGGTTCCCGCTTCGAAGCAGGCCCGATCCACGACGAAGCCACACCCGCCGGCCGTTTTGGGGCGCGGGTATTCGTGGTAGTAGCGGCAATTGGCACGTGAGTGGGGTTGGGATCAACTGCGACGGGACTATCCGCAACTTGCGCGTGTGTTCGCAGCAGCGAGACACCGGTCGCGACGAGCCAGAGCGACCAGGCGAGGTAGGCCACGGCGTTGACCGTCCCGGCAAGTGCGATCCCGGCCGGCTCGAGCAGCCCGACCAGAATGCCGAGGACGGAGACGATCCCGGCCCAACCAAGCCACGGCCGGAAGACCGGCGACGTCAGCATCGCGGCGGCGATTACCAGCGTCCACGCGCCAGTGAACAAGTAGCCAAGGTGTTCCCCGATCGCGACACCGGCGTATTGATGGAAGGCGCCGAAGACAGCCAGGGCCGCCGTTTGAGTGGCTTCACTCGCCGCAGGATCGAGAAAAATTCGCGCTAGCTCTGGCACCAGGAATGGCCAGCGGATGAGCCCCAGGACCTGAACCAATCCGGCGAGCACCCCAAGTGGGACGGCCAGGTCGAGGAACGGAGTAGTGTCCGGGAAAGCCCGGCGCAGCAGGATGGCCGCCGGAATGAAGAGAGCCGGGGTCAGGGCAAAGCCGTACCAGAGCAGCACCAGGGGCGGGCCGCCGGCGGCAAAACGGCGCAAGATCTCCCCGAGCGGTTCCTGCAGGATGCCCGGGTAATCAAAGGTCATCGTGAGCAGCCCGTAGAAGAGCAGGAACAGGACGGGAACGGCGATCAGTAGTGTCGCTGTCAGCACGCGTACGCGATGGGTCAAGGTAAGACTCCTTCTGTTGAGAGATGGCGACACTGCTGCCCCAAGATTGTCAAGCGCTTTGCCTTTCAAGTGGTCACGCGGCGTCGGGCACTGGCGCTGCGAGAAACGGCTCGATCTCCGCCAGTAGCTGGTTGGCGCGTTCGCCCACGATCGAGCGGTGCGTGGTACCGGGGAGGATGGCGAGCTGAGAGCTGGGGAGACTACCGGTCAGATCACTGGGCACACCGCCTCCAAGAAGGCGGAAGAGGGCCACCGCGTGCTCGGGGCGCACCACATCGGAATCCCCGAGGACCACCAGCGTCGGCGCCCGGATCGCCGCGACGTCCTCCTCCGCAAAGGCAAAGTCCTGCGGGAGGACTTTCTGCTTCTCGACGAGCACCGGGAAGTCCTCCGGGTTCGGCGCATGACGCAGGTACGCCGCCTCCTCCGGCGTGCCGGCAAAGATCTCCGGGGACATCAGCTGAAGACCCGCGAGGAGCTCCGGGTAGTAACCATCGGAGCGGTAGTTCGGCGAGACGGCGACGAGCTTGCGCACCAGATCCGGATGCCGGATCGCCAGTTGCAGCCCGGTGGTACCACCCATGCTGTAGCCGACGATATTGGCGTGCTCAACGCCCAGATGCTCCATTACCGCCGCGACATCGTCAGCCAATTGCTCGTAGCCGAGGGGACGGTCGATGATGTCGTCGGTGTGCCCATGGCCCTGGAACTCGATGGCGGTGACCTGGTGGTGCTCGGTCAGGGTGGACAGGATCGGTCCCCACAGGTCGATCGCGCCAAAGGCGCCATGGAGCAGCAGTAGCGGCTCACCGGCTCCGTGGATCTCGTAGTACATCTGCAGCCCATTGACCGGGGCGTAGCCGGTCTCCGGGGCGGTGGTCGTCTCCGCCTGAGCGACGCCGCGCGCCGGAGCGAGCAGCGCGGTCCCAGCGGCCGTGGCCACTGTGACAAAAGTCCGTCGTCGCATGATTAGGGCGTCCTCTCGTAACGAAAAAGGGGTGCAAGCAACACGTCTACCGGTCCCGCGACCGCGCGCCGTGAGTCTTCGTTGCCGTGGCGTGTCTTCGCAGTCTACACGCGTTACTAGCACTCGCCCAGGCAGAGGGCTAGACACCCGCTACATACAGCGCGTATACTGCCAGAAGAGTCCAATTTATTGGAATCTCTTGCATAGGTTACATGGGGAGTGCACACGCCGATGACGATGGCTCAGAAAACGCTCGAGCACGTGATGACCGATTCAGCCGTCGACACGACCCTCACGTTGGTAGCGGACATGGTCGGCGTCTCCAAAGACATGGCGACCATGATCGTCGAGTCCGGGCTGCCGATGCTGGCCAATGTCGCCGACGGGGATCCATGGGTGTTCAAGGCCATGTACGCGCAGTCGGTCAAATACCTGGCGCCGCCAACGTCGGCGTTCTATGTGAAGTTGGGCAAGAACGCGAAAGCGCGGCAGGCCATGGCCACCGACCACGAGGCCATCTATGGCCCCGAGACCAAAACCATCACTCGTAACGCCGCACGTCAGGCTAGCGCCACGGAGCTGCAGGCCCGCCAGGTGCTCACCGCGACCATGCCGGCGGCCGTCAAAGCGTTGGGTAAGGCCAATATCAATGGGAACGAAATGGGCTTTGGCCGGCAGTTGCGGAATCTGAACGCCTAGACAGCCCAGTCGATCCGCAGCGCCGGTGGACACCGCATAGTGCGCGAATAGCAACCGCCTATTCCTTAAACGTGCGGCATCCTGCGAAGCCTGAATGAAGGAGACGAGTCATGACACAGCCCCATCGTCAAACACGCACGGTTCCGACCGCGAAGGTGCGTGAGTGGCTAGTCTGGTTTGGCAAGCGGTCCACACAGGACCCGACGAACACGGAAAATCGCCGGCTCAGCAACCGTCTCTACGACTTTTGCGAACGTGCTGGCGCGCCAGGCTCCACCATTGTGGCGAGAGGAACGTCCGCCGCGACGACCGCAGCGGGCGGGGGAACCCTGCCCGGGTTTGATTGGACGAGGGGAGAGATCCCGTTCGCTCCACGCCCCGGCTTCGGTCCCAAGACCATTGATCGCCTGATCACGCGAGTTGTTGCGGTGACAGGTATCCACGAATAACGCTCACAGCGACGGCGTCCCAGGATGGGTCATGCGTTGGCTGCCCTGTTGCGCGTTGCACGCCACGCACGCGATGGGCTCAGCCGCGGTAGGTGAGCGCTCAGTCCGAAAATGGGTCAGCCCGCTGAAACACTCGCCGGTTGCACTGTGCCGACGATGCGAGACCGCAGCACGTCCGGTTGCAAACCAATTGGATTACTGATCGCTTGCAGGAGCTTCTTCCGCACCACACTCCGTAAAGTCGGCCCCGGCCAGCTCGGCGATCGCTCGGTCGGCGTCGCGCAGCTTGGCGCCAGCCATATGGGCTCCACGCAGATTCGCTCCCTCCAGATCGGCATCCCGCAGATCGGCTCCTTCCAGATTGGCGTGGGCAGCCGAGGCATGGCGCAGGCTCGCGCCACCCAGGTTGGCACGCGTCAGATCTGTGTCGGTCAGATCCGCCCCTTCGAGATTCGCCTCCGTGAGTGTGGCATCACGCAGACGCGCGTCATGCAGATCCGCGCCCGCCAGATTGGCCGTAGCGAGGTTGACATGGGAGAGATCTTTCTTGGCCAGGTTCGGCTCATTCGTCATGACACGGTCTCCTCAGTAGGGTGGGGGCGCGGCGAACTCCCCGTCTGTCGTCGATCAGTCTCACTCGCAGGGAGCAGCAGCAGGACGAAGTGGCCATTCCTCACGGCGTGACATCTAGAGGTCCACACGCCGCATCCACGGTCGCCGCGATGAACCCGACTGCGGCGGCAAGACAGGTTGCCGAGTCAGCCGTTGGCCCCAGCCAGTGACTGATTGGGGTGCGGCGCTCGACGATCACCACCTGCCACGTCCCGTCTTCGCGGTAAGCACGGAGCACAAAGGTGCGCCCGCCGTAGCCCAGAGTCATGTCGCGTTTGGCTAGATCAAGGCTATTCACGGGCCTGCTCCTAGCGTTTGTGTCGGTGGAATGGCGGGAACGGCCAGCTGACCGTCGCCCTGGCTCCCAATAGACTGATCGTTCGCATATCATCATACTAGTAATCCTGTTATAGTTCCACCGTTATAGACGAAGTGCGTCCGGACCTAGGCGGGAGCTAAGACCCACAGCATCAGCGTTCGCACCGTGCAAGGAGGTTTCGCCGTGACCCTTTCCCTCGCCGCAACCACCGAGACCCATCCATTAGCTCCGCTGAGCCGGTCGGATCTGGCCGGGGCCGCCTGGGGCGCGTGCCAGATTTGCCTCGTCGCCGACCGGGTGGCCAGCCTTCGCACCGGCTCGACGCACAAGGTGTATCGGGGCTGGCGGATCGAGGTGGGCATGCATCATGGTCGGCCGGGCCCCGGCATGACCCTGTTCACGATTCCCATCGATCCGACAGAACTGACGGCAAGTCGGACCAAGTACGCCCTGGTTCAGTGGGGGAACCAGGGAGACATCCTGGTTGGCCAGGCCTCTGCCTTCTCCTGGTCCACCACATCGATCGGGACAACCGATCCCTTCGCCACGGCGCTCGACGAGGCAAGGCGGGACCTAGGGGCCGCAGGTTGGAGCGAGGACGGGGCGGTCCCGATGTGCTACGTCAAATCCGATCCGGCGCCACCCGGGGGTAAGACAGTCGCACTGCCCGGGTCTGATGCCGGTGGGCACGACATCGCTCTTCCGGGGGGCACAAAACCTCGACCTCCAGAACTGGACCACCTCCTCAGCGCCACGACCGCGCAGGAAGCAGCTGCTGGACTCGATGAATGGGAGACGGATGGGGGCACCTGCTCAGAGGGACCCACTGTCTGAACGCCCGAGTCGGATAATCATGGCTGACGCTCATCAACCGACGAGCGACCTACGCTATCAAGGTAGCAACTCATCGCTAGAAAAGGAGTGAGGCTATGTCGACGCAATGGTGGGTCGTAATTGCCGTCGTTCTCGTCGTCATTGTCGTCTTTGCCTATTTGCGCTCACGACGGCACCAGGTGAGCCAAACCCGGGAGCTTCGCATGAGCGCTCAGGAGCAGGGTCGGGCGCAATCACCCGCGGAAGAAATCAGCCAGCGTGAAGACCGCCGGCTTGGCGCCATGACGGCGGAGGATCGAGCGTGGGAGACCGCCAGCCTCGAACGGCATCGGGAGCGTGCTTCCCGCTCTGCTGGTGGCAGTGCCACCGGCGAAACCAATTGACGTAAGCGGCGAGCTGGCCACATTCGCGATGACCGGAATCGTCGAAATGGGTGGGGAACGTGATGATCGTCAGGGAAAGGTCCAGAGGCACGCAGACTGAGGGCCTTATCCCAAGTTCGGTCAGCGGGCAATCGGCGAAGGGAGCTACGCTTCCCGGTCAACCAGGGTGACCAGCCTCGTCACCGCATCCCCCAGACAGGCTGCGGCTGACGGGAAGGCGTTGAGTCCAGTTCCATCCGTCCTCAGCTCGGGTGTCCAGGCTCCCGGTTGCTCGTTGCGGTTCTGTTCGGCAACCTGGGCCACCCACCCGTTAGCCTCATGATCATAGACCGCGCGGATCTCGAAGAGCCGGTGCTGGGTCGGGTCGTCTGAGACGTGGCTGACCCCGAGCAGGATGTGGCGCGGCTGCCGCACCTCGCGATCGCTGCCCTGTTCTCCGTGCTCCCCACCATGTAATGATGTGCGGGTCGACCCATCGCGACCGCCCTGCTTCCATGTCTCGGTCATAGCACTGATCTTTCTCGTCGTGCCGACAACTGATCCAAATGCAGTCTGGACCCCCTGGGGACAAGTGTGAGCCTACCTAGGACATGCCTGTCGTCTCAAGGGCGGGTTAACGGTCGAGTCGGCAGAAGTGGATGTCACGGGCGACCGCCGTAGGAGTTCCCAGCCGAGCAAGCCCGCGACGACCGATGCGGCAAGAATTCCGAGCTTGGCGGTCGAGAGCAGCTCGGTGCCGCCGAAGGCCAAATTCGTGATGAACAGCGACATCGTGAAGCCGATCCCGGCCAGAGCCCCCACTCCGAGGATGTGACGCCAGCTGAGCCCGTCCGGGAGCGTCGTCAATCCGCTCCGCACCGCGAGCCAGGCACACGCCGCGACACCGAGAGGTTTGCCCAGAACCAGGCCCGCCACGACACCAACACTAACCGGATGCGCAAGGATTGCAAGCAGATCGCCACCCAGGGAAAGCCCAGCGTTGGCGAGTGCGAAGAGCGGCATCACGACAAACGTGGTGAACGGATGCAGGCGATGCTCAAGCCGCTGCAAGGGGGTTTCGGCCTGCTCGGCGATCGCCATTAGCTCGCGAAAGGCCTCCTGCCGCGGCGCGTTGGCCAGCACGCTTTCCCGGCGATCGCCGGCCGCTTCGAACCGGCGCAGGCCCGAGCGGGCTTGATCGAGGAACTGACCGGACCCGATCCGCGACGAGGCGGGGATTAGCATTGCCAGGAGCACGCCGGTGATCGTCGGGTGGACGCCGGAGGCGAGCACGGCGAGCCACAGACCAACCCCGAGAATGGCGTACACCAGCAGGTGACGCAGCCCGACCGCATTGACGACGGCGAGGACGCCGAGCAGGGCACCAGTGATAGCCAGGCCGGACCAGGAAATCTGCGCCGTATAGAAGAACGCGATCACCAGGAGAGCACCTATATCGTCGATGATGGCCAGGGCGGTGAGGAAGATGCGTAACGTGAGCGGGATACGGTTGCCCAGCAGCGCCAGGATGCCCAGGGCAAAAGCGGTGTCGGTCGCCATCGGGATGCCCCATCCGCTGGCGCCCGCCGAGCTGAGGTTGATCGTGGCGTAGATAGCCGCCGGGACCACCATTCCGCCGATGGCGGCGACAATCGGCAATGCTGCCTGGCGCCAGGACGCAAGCTCGCCTACCAGGAGCTCCCGTTTGATCTCCAAGCCGATGACGAAGAAGAAGACCGCCATCAAGCCGTCGTTGATCCAGAAGCTGAGCGGCTTGGCGAAGCCCGCATCACCGACGCCCACGCTGAGCGGGATCTGCCAAACCCTTGCGTAGCTATCGGCCAGAGGTGAATTGGCCCAGAGGAGCGCAGTCAGCGCGGCGACGAGGAGGAGGATGCCACCCGCCGCTTCGACGGCGAAGAACCGCTGGAACGGCGCGAGAACCGGCGCGATCGGCGGCGAGGGACGAACGTTGTCGAGCGGATTTCTCGAACCGCTCGGAGACACGCGGTGCCTCAGCCCCGTGTGTCCCTGAGCTGCGCCAGGAACGCCCGAGCGGCATCGGACGCATCGGTGCCGACAACGAGGCAAGGTGCCGTGCTCGGGGGGGCTGCAGCGTTTCGCACCTCCAACACGACTCCGTCACCGCCGGGACCTGTTCCGGTCTTTCCCGTCACCCAACCCAGTCGTGCCAACTCCTGCAACACATCCCACGCGACTCGCTCATCGGTCATGTGCATCCCGATTCCTCCTGTTGAACTGGACGTAAGAGCCCGATGTCTGGGGAGAGTTCAAGCGGGGGCGCTTTCGGTGGCGATGAAGGCTTAGTGGGTCTTTGAGAGTCTTGACGCCTCCCCGCTCCCCCTGGCCCGACTCGAGGAACTTGGCCGCTCCCCTCTCGCACTACGTCCTGACCGATCACGGCCTCCAGAAGCTCGGCGAAAGTCAGGTGTCCTGATCGGCCATCGCGATAATGCCTGTGACGGCATCGCCGAGGCAGGTGGCCACCGTGGGAAAGGCCTGTCCTTCACCCGGTGCAATCGGGTGTAGCCCCCAGACGTCACGTTGGTCATTGGAGTTCTGCTCCGCGACTCGTGCCACCCAGCCACCGAGCACCATATCGAAGGTCGCGCGCACCGCGAAGTCGCGATGCCGCGACGGGTCACCCGAGGCGTGACTGACGCCGAGGAGGATGTGCCGGTCCTGCCGGTGCCACACCGCAGGCCGCAGCACCTTGCCATTTCCCGCGCAGTGCACGCGCTCGTTGTCCTGCTCAGGAGGCATCAGGTCCTCACCTTCCTGGCGCCATCTCCCCGCGCCGTGTGCGTGTCATCCGCGCCAGAGGTCCGTGTGGGTGCGCGTCCCGGACAGACTTCGCCAGGGCTCTTTCCTCTTGCATGCGGCGACCCAGTTCCAGATCGCGGGCCGTGCGAAGGGCGGAGTCCGCATGGGGCGGCATGTGACCATTCGGCACGAGGGACGACGCGTGGACCTGAGGCCCGTCGTCCAGTGCCGCCGGTGTACGCACGACGACGAACGCCGACGCTTCAGGATCCACCCCATGCGGGCACACGATCTGCACCATCATCACCTCCCCACCCGACTCCTCCAGGTAGGCGAGGGTCTCGTTCACACGCTGCTCGAGACAACCGAGTGATGTCGCCGCAATGTGCTTGATCCGTACCTGCGTAGCCAACGGTCGTGCCTTTCCATACCTGTCATTGAGGCGCCGAGTCCAACGATGGCGTCCAACAGAGACGTTCCGGCACCTGGTCGACGCCACCGGGAACCAGAGTGCCTGGGACTCGAGGCTTACCCCTCCTCGCCGTCGCTCCCGGACTCCTCAGGCCCGCGGGTCAGTACCCGTCCCGTCCGGTCCCGCCCCGGGACCGGCTCGCCAGGACGCCGGTCGGCGCGCGCCCAGTGCGGGGCGCCCCGGGGACGATCCCTCTCGGGTTCCAGCGCGATCTCATCCGAGCAGAGACCAAAGATCTCGCCCAATTTGCGCATCTGGGGCACTTGCGGCATCCGCCGCCCGCTCTCCCACAGATAGATCGTTTGGGGCTGGACCCCAATCGCCAACGCCAGCTCGAACTGGGTCCAACCTCGTTCGCGTCGCAACTCGCGGATCGTCTTCACGGTCCATCTCCAGCGTCTCTGCTTCCGTAGTATAACAATAGTTGTATTGCAGAGTTACTAGTTATCGTAGTAGAGTAGTGTCTGCTTCACTGCGGCACGTTGTTACGTGCCTTCCCTCCGGGATTGCCATCGCTCGATGGCAGGTCCTGCGCGATGGAAAGCGAGGCGGCCCGTCGCCGCCCTCGTCACGACTCAGATCGAAGCGAGAAGGGATACCGACAATGGCCAGTGGGACCATTGCCAGTTTGCGCGACAAAGGCTTCGGGTTCATCTTGCCGGATGGCGCCTCGGGACGGGGTGATCTGTTCTTCCACTACACGGCGTTGACCGGGACCTCGTTCGATCAACTTCGTGAGGGGCAGCGCGTCAGCTTCGACGAGGAGCCGGATCCGCGTGATGCGTCTCGGAGCCGTGCCGTGAACGTACGCATAACCGGCGATCTCCCCTCAGACTAGGGTCTTCCGTATCGATCCGTGCTGACGTGAATCAAACGGCGCTGGCAGGACGTACCTGCGCTCAGACCTCTAGCGCCGCACTCTCCGTCTCAGATCCCGGCGCGGGGTCGTGCCAGCCGATCCCGCCAGTCGATCGCTTTCGGCCATGCGATCCGCAAGGGTGAGGGCGGTATTCGCTTCCCTGCCCGACGCTAGGAAGCAAGATTTGACCACGATCTTCTCCGTGAAAGAGGATCGACCTTCGTCGTGAAACGCCTCAGAAGTGGCGTTTGCACCAGACACGCCCCGTATCGCACTCGAGCGTCACTCGCCGCGGCGCGCGAGCGCGTGGTCCGGCCGTCGCTCACCGGATGGCGGCGTGAGCCAAGTCACCGCATCCGTTCGATCACCTTGGGCAATGCAGCCGTCAATCAGAACCAGGCGGCGATCGGCAAGGGCGATTGCGTCGTTGGCATCGTGTGTCACTAGCACCGCCGCGGTCCGGGTTTCCCGTAGTCGTGCCGCCAGCTCGGGCACAAGCTCGTGCCGGGTCGCGGGGTCCAGGGCGGAAAACGGCTCGTCGAGCAAGAGCAGGTCGGGCTCGACCGCGAACGCCCGCGCGAGACTGACCCGCTGCGCCTCGCCACCAGAGAGGGTCCGCGCGTTGTGCGCGGCCAGGTGGTTCACGCCAAACTGCGCCAGCCACTGCCGTGCCCGCCGCTCGGCCTCCTGCCGCTGCACCCCGCGAAAGCGGAGACCACTCGCCGCGTTTGCCAGCACACTGAGGTCGAAGAGGAGCGGCTCCTGCAACACCATCGCCGTCGAACGGCGGAGCCGCCGGGATGTCCGTGGCGTTGCGCGCTCGCCGGTGATCCAGACCTCGCCGCTCTGAGGCTTCTGCAACAGCGCGGCGACGTGCAGGAGAGTGCTCTTCCCGGCGCCATTCGGCCCCATGATCGCCACGACCTCGCCAGTGGCGACCGAGAGCTCGGGCAGGTCTAGGACGATGCGATCTCCGTACCGGACGGTGACCCCGCAGAGTCGCAGGACCGAACCGCTCTCGTCCCCGCGCTCCATCTCAGATTACCTGGCCCGTTGCCGCTGCTGGAGCACGGTCAGGGTGAGATTGACCGCGTACGTCAGCAGCAACAGGACGACGGTGAGCGCGACGGCCACGTCGAAGTTCCCGCGTCCCACCTCCAGCACCGTTGCCGTCGTCAGCACGCGGGTCTCGCCCTTGATGTTGCCGCCGACCATCATGGCGGCGCCAACTTCGGAGATGACGGCGCCGAATCCGGCAATCAGGGCCGCGATGAGAGGCAGGCGCGCTTCCCGCAGCAACCACCACGTCATCTGCACCGGCGAGGCTCCGATCGCCAGGAGCTGCAGGCGCAGTTGCGGATCGAGCGCCTGCACCGCCGCGAGCGTCAGGCCGGCCACGATCGGGGTGGCAATCGCGGCTTGGGCGACGATCATCGCCGTCGGGGTGAAGAGCAGCCCGAGCCCGCCGAGGGGACCGGAGCGCCAGAGGAGGATGCTGACGATGAGGCCAACGCTCACTGGGGGCAGCCCCATCCCGGTGTGAATCAGTCCGACGAGCAAGGAGCGGCCCGGAAAGCGGGTCAGCGCCAGAATGGCTCCGACCGGTACTCCCAGCAGGAGACTGACGATGGTCGCGCTGAGGGAAACCCGCAGCGAGAGGAGGACGATTTCCCAGACCTCACGATCCCCACTTGCCAGCAGGCGAACGGTGGCCTCGAGTCCGCGCCAGAGATCCTCCACCGCATGCCACTCCTCACGCCGCCGGCGTCATCGCCGGACTCGCCATCGGCGTAGCCGACGCCTCCACCCCGCAGCTGTTGTCGGCACACGGGGTGAAGAGCGGTTCGCCAAACTCCTCGATCCCGAACGCACCGATGAACGTCTGCGTCGCCGGATCGAGCAGGAACATGAGGAAGGCCTCGCCTCCTGCGACATTGATGTTCGGTCCATTCGCCGAATTGAGAGTGATGACGTGATAGATGTTGATGAGGGCGGGGTCGCCTTCAAACAGTAGTGGCAGCTCGAGCCGGTCGCGCAGGGCGAGATAGGTACCGCGATCGGTAACGGTGTAAGCGCCGCGCTCGTTGGCGATGGTGAGGGTCTCCCCCATACCGGTGCCGGACTCGATGTACCAGTCCCCGGCCGGTTCGATGCCTGCCTCCTTCCAGAGCCGGAGTTCCAGGGTGTTCGTCCCTGATTCATCGCCACGACTGACGAACCGGGCCTGCGACTCGGCAATCCCCTGGAACGCGGCAACGGCCGATGCGGCGCCAGCGATACCCGCCGGGTCGTCTTCGGGGCCGACGATGACGAAGTCGTTGTACATCACGGTCCGCCGCTCGGCCCCATACCCCTCCTCCATAAAGTCCTGTTCCGCCTGCGGGCTGTGGGCGAGCACGACGTCCGCTTCACCGCGTTCGCCCAGTGCCAGTGCGGCTCCCGAGCCAACCGCGATCGGTTTGAGGGTGTAGCCGGTCGCCTCCTTGAAGGGCGGACCGAGGGCATCGAGCAGACCGGTATCGGCGGTGCTCGTCGTCGTGGCCAGAATGACATCCTGGGGGCCGGTGTGGACCACCGCCGTCGGCGTGCCCTGGGCCGCGAGCGGCGTTGCCGCTGGATCCATGGCGGCGAGCAGCAGGAGCATGCTAACCACGGCCCTAATGCCTCGCATGGAAATCTCTTCCCTGTTCGTGTGCTGTACCGCACACCACCGTCGCGGCGGGCGTTCGGCATGATCGCGCATAACGGTTGGAATGGCTAGAGGGATCGGGCGCGCCACGGCTGCGACGCGCCTGACCATCGGACCGCTCCTCGGTGCATCCCGCGCAGCTCGGGGAGCGGTTGGCTTGTCTAGGCTTTCCGCTTGGTGGCGCTCTCTAAAACCCGATCAGCCGCGCTCCCAGCCGTGGAGGGGTGGCGATAGGGCTCGGGAATCTCTCTGCGGGAGATCGTGCTCGCAATGATGGCGGAGAACGCCTCGGGATTTTCGCCCGGCATCATGTGCCCCGCCTCCGGTACGACGGCGATCGGCACCCCGCCGGCCTCCAACAGCGGCTCGTGGTGGTGCGGCAGCGTCTGTGCGCCAAAGACATAGGTGCGTGGCATCGTTAACCCGAAAAACGTCTCCCGCAAGTGACACGCCACGAGGGCAGCCGAGCAGCGATAGACCGCCCGGGGATCGGCCGCTCGCAATGTCCCGGGGAAGCTGCCCAGCACCGGTTCGGCAGCGACCCACCCCTCTACCTGGGCGATCACCTCCTCATGTCCCCTGGAGACGTAGTCCTCCTCAGATTCGGCCTGGTCGATGATCATCTGGCTGAAGGTCGCGTCCTCCGGATCGAAATTGCACTCGGCGACGACTAGGCCCGAGACCAGGTCAGGACGCGCCGCGGCCAGGGCGACAGCGATGGAGCCACCCATGCTGTGGCCAATCAGATGACACTGGTTCAGCCCGAGCCGATCGAGCAGTTGCGCGATGATCTCCGCATGCGCGGCAAGGGTGTGAGAGAACGCCGCCGGTCGATCGCTGAAGCCGTAACCCAAGCAGGTCGATCAGCAGCGCCCGGTAACGTGTCAGCTGGGGATCCCTGGCGATGTGCGGAAAGTCGGCCGACGACGCCGTGCCAAGACCATGGAGGTAGACGCAGACCGGTTCCTCGCCGGCCAGATCGTGATAGCAGAGATGCGCGTCAAACTCGGGAAAATAGAGATTTTGCACTTCCGCCCTCCACTCGATCGGATGCACCACGTTCGTGAGCACCTCGGCCTCGCTGCTGCCCGCGGTGCGGGCAGCAATCTTGGGCTGATCGCGGCGAATTCCGCAAAGCGGCCCGACTTCTCGAGGCGGCGACCATGGCCATCGAGATTCGCGACAGCCATTTTGCCGCTTCGTCATCGGGAACCACAGCCGCGTGACCGCGTCGTAACCCACGTGCCTGCTCGATCGCATCGCTCGGCCCCGGTGGCACCGAGGAGCGCCGGAGACGCACGAATGCCGCCACCTGGGATGAACAGGTCGCGGCGTTCGCCGTTGAAAGGAAGGGCCGGAGGGAAGCGGGGAAGTGCTCTGTGACCCGGACGGTGCGGGACGCGGGGTACGGGAGTTCATCCGTCGCGGGGAGGGCCACAGAGGCGCTCGTGTCCGTACAGCATAATCCGTGCCAACCGGACACACCAGCGATCTATGGACACCTCCATCCCAGCACCGCTGCATGTAGCGCCACACCCGCCCGGGGCCGTTCCGAAGTCAGGCGGCTACCGAAAGCGCGAAGGCCGCGCCCTTCGGGACGCCCTATGCGAATCATCACCATGCGCCGCGGCACTGGCTCCCAGGAGGTCGAGCATGCGCACTGGGTCATCACGCCGCACTCCCTGGAGGAACGGACCTTCTACTGCCCTCTCCAAGGGAGCCCTCGCCGCCTGCGTATCTCACCCCGGAAGGCGCGACGGTGGCGGGGACCGTCCCGGACACCGGCGTCCACCAGCCAGACGTGGCCTCACACGGTACAAACCCTGTTCACGCACGCATTCGTGCAGTTGTGGCCCAGGTAGCAGGCGCGGCAGTCGACGTCGCGGGCGCATGGTCCTCCCTGCGCCGACAGACAGGCGCCGCTCGTGCAGTCGCTGAAGCAGCATTGGCTGGAGCTCGTGCAGGATGTCGCGCGGTCGCGGCAGCCGCCGCAGTAGCCGCCCGTGCAGTCGAGACCACCACAACATGGCCGGTCGGCACCGCAGGTGCGGCCGCGGCACGGCGCACAGGTACCACCTTTGACGAGGAAGTCGCAGGTGCCTGAGCAGCAGGGTTCGGCGGAGGTGCATGTTTCGCCCTCAGGCTTGCAGCAGAACTTACCCGCGATGCCATTGACCACCGTCCGATCGCATCTGAGCGAGCGGCAGCAGCGCTTCCCACCCGAACCGCAGGTGCGGCCGACCTTCTTGCAGCGTGCCGCGTCGGCGCCATGTGGGGTTGCCGCGATGACCAGCGACGCCAGGCTGGCGACCGCGGCGCGGCCTAATCGGCGGCGTGTCCAGGTATCGAACCGGTTTCCGTCCATGAGAGCCCTCCTTCGCTGCGGCGATCTCGACCCCGACCACGTCGGCATCGTGATGCCATTACCGCACCGGCGGACGGCTCTGCCTGCCAGAGGGGCGACAGGTGAGCTGTTAATTCGGTGACTCGCAGGGCATGCCCCGAGGAAGCGCGCACGCGAGCCGTGAGGCTGTCCCCTGGCCGGCCGCGCAGGAGTTGGCTCATGCCCCCACCACTACTGGTCGACGCCGATCGCGGTGCTGCAGCCCCGGGGGGTTGGTAGTTCGCCGAGCGGTCTCCCCACCACGACTCAGGATGGAGGTCCAGTTCACCCCTCTTGCCGACATCAGCCTCGTCTGGCTGGCGTGGGGCTGTGGTGGACTGACTACCGCTGGTCACCGCGGGCTGGCAGCGGGTGCCAAAGAACTCGGCTAGCACGACCGCGATACGGCGCAAGGAGCCGCTGCGGCTCGCCGTGAAGACTTGCGCCAAGCGCGTCTTGTCGAATGTGTTGCCACTACTCTGCGAATGGGTGTCGTCGGCCGGACCAAGGCAGCGGAAGGTCCACTCTAACCGGCGCGTTCTTCACGCTTCCGTCCCACCAGCCGCCCCGCCGGCAAGGGCCGACTTGAACCGGGCCGGGATGGATGCCCCACGCCGACGGCGTGGGGCACCGGGCTTATACCGGATTCACGATCTCGCAGCTTGTGAGCTCGTCGCTCGGGTCGGCGAAGATGGTGTCCCGCCCGCCGCCACAGTCGACGACGTCGACTGAGTCGTCCCCCTCCCGCACGTTAATGACGTCGTCACCTTTCTCGGCGAAGATGTGGTCGATGTCCTCGTTCGACCCCGCGTCACCGCTGTCAGTGATCTTGTCGCCGCCACCGCCGCCGTGGATCGTGTCGTTGCCGGCGGAGCCGCTACGCGGATCACCGAAGATGTCATCGCCCCCGCCGCGGCCGTCGATCTGGTCGGTCCCGGCTACGCCAAAAATGCTGTCGCCTCGCTTAGTGCCGATACACGGCCCGCCCGTGCACTCGATGCTCTTGGCCAGGACCGTCCCGCCGGTCAGCAGCAGGGCCGCCAGTATCAGGAGAGCCAGCATGGTCGTTCGGTTCACCGCATTCCTCCATAGAGAGAGCCAGGGTGCGGCAGCGAGGGCCGCACCCCGGATATGGCCTATTTCGGGTTGAGGATTTCGCAGTTGAGGCGGGTATCAGTCGCATCGACGAAGACCGTGTCGGTGCCCGGACCACAGTCGACCTGGTCCGGCGTGTCGTTCACATCACCCTCCCGCACGTCGATGATGTCGTTGCCCTTGCCACCGGTAATGTGGTCGACGTCGGGGACGGTGCCCAGTTGGTCGCCGATGGAGTCATTGCCGCCACCACCATCGATCGTGTCGTCGCCATTGAAGCCATTGATCCCGTCGGCACCGCCACGACCCTTGATCTGGTCGGTCCCCGCCGAGCCAATCATGATGTCGGCCTTCTTGGTGCCGACGCAGGGGCCGCCGGTACAGGTGATGTTCTTGGCCAGGACCACGCCACTCCCCAGGAGCAGCGCCACTGCCACCACCAGCAGCGCCACGATCGTCGTTCGGTTCATCCGGTTCATCGCTGTCCTCCTCTCGCTGGCCGGATAGCCCGGCCGCTGTCGCGCTGATCGCAGAGCCATCGTGCTCGTTGCGCGAGCCCAGGCCATCCCGAAGATCACCCATTTCCAGGCAGCGGGTGGAACGAGCGCGGATGGGTGAGATTCCCTATACCCGCCGTTCGCTCCCCGGCCGAAATGCGTGATCTTCCAGATGGCACCGGGACGATGCCCTGGCAGCATGGGGCTGCGCTCGTCGAACGTGGCAGCGCCTTGGAGAACCAGCGAAAGGACGGACCCGGATGGAGCCCACACGCCTTGATCAGATCGCGATCGCACTTGGTCGCCGCGGCAGCCGCCGCGTCCTGCTCAGCGCCCTGACCAAAGCGACGGCCGGCACGACGCTGGCCGCCCTCGTGACCGTGCCGGGACGCCAGGAGGCGGCGGCGCGGTGCCTGCCCCTCTTCGAGGAGTGCACGAGCACCAAGCAATGCTGCCGCCACAAGCGCCACCGGCGCATCTGTGCCGTCAACGAGAAAAGCGGCATCTCCCCCAATCCCACGTGCTGCATTCCGGAAGGGAAGCGCTGCAGCTTCGGCGGGCAGTGTTGCGGAACGCTGCTGTGCGTCGGTACCTCGGGCGAAGGGCGGTGCGGCCCGCTGTAGAGGGACCGCGCCGTGAAGGCCGATGTCGCTTCGGTGGACGGGGAGGCGGTGCTGGAGCAGGCGGCCTCCCTCCCCATCCAGTCCTGGGCGCTACGGAGGAGGCCACTGTCCGTCACATCGGCCCCATGGCCCGGGACTTCGCCGCCTTCCCTATCGGCGACGACGAGCGCCACATTCATGCAGTCGACGCCCAGGGAGTGGCGCTGGCGGCCATCCAGGGGCTGATCGAGCAGTTGGCGGAGCTGCGGAGTCAACTCACGCTAATTGGGGCGCCGCTATCATCCAGCGCGACGAACCCGCTGCCTTCGGCGCCGTCGTCGGTCCGGATGATCTGCCCGAAGTAGGGCATGCCGACGTCGTAGCAACAGGTAAACGTGATGCGGCCCTGGGCGTCAGTCTAGGGCCGTTGGCCTGCATGGGGTTCCACCGAGCAAGAAGTGCAGGACTTCTTCGATCACACCAATTACGACAACACAGCCGACTCGCCTTTCGGCTCTGGTGCCGCTTGACTTTCTCCTGTTGCACCGATGCTGTGCCTTGCAGGCATCCCTTGTTGCGCCCTGTACGTATACCTCCCCAGGTGTGTCAGTGGTCAGTGAGGGAAGGAGTGGACCATGACTGCCACCGAGGCTGTGTGCCCGATCTGCGGCGAACGTCTTGTTCCCGAGCAACCCCAGCACGATGTCATAGATGCCGGGAGCGCGTGGCTTGGGCGCTGCGAGAATCAGCATTGGGGGATCCAGTCGTGGGTGTTCGGGTGGATACCCATCGATCCCGGGGTCACGGCTGGGAACGAGATGACAACGCTGGAGGATGCAGGACCCGCCTAGAGCAGCGCTCCTCAGTCGTGGGCCTGGTAGCCGTCGTGGATCTGGCGACCGTTGAAGAGTTGCCTCAAGAGCATAGGCTGAACGGGGGCGCCGTTCCGCACGAGCAGCTCTCCCATTACCTGTTCTGTTCTCAGCGGCCGTAGCGCCTCATGGATGGGCATCGTCGCCGTGCGGGCGGAAGCATCAGACTCTCCTTTGCCGGCCGCCCTGCTGCGTTGCTCCGTCCTGAGGACCGATCGAGCCTTCCGTTCGCTTAGCCGCCTCACAGACGTGCCATGCGCGGTGCCGGCTGCACTACCCGCAGACACAGTTGGCCGCCAAGCTCCCCGAGATGCGACCTGAGCCATGGGTCGATCCCAGTAGGCAATACTGTGGGCAGTCGGCGACCGGAAGACCGCAGGAGCTGCAGATGTATTGCGAAAGACCAGTCCTAGTGTTCCGATACGGGGTGAGCTGAGAAGCGCTCTCGCGCTCCTCAGCGGATTCGTTAGCTCACGAAGGCAAGGTTGTAATCGCCGCCGGAAGCGTCGGAGATGGCGGTGCCGCCGTTCGCCGTCACGCCAATGTTGGTCAGGTTGGTGACGTCTCCGCCGTCGGCGAAGACCGATCCCCAGGTATCGCCGATGCCGATGGCGTTGCCGGCAGTGCCGCCGCTGTTGACGTCGCCGATCGAGACGGCACC
>DASUQU010000012.1:0-14578 GCA_036280495.1 Thermomicrobiales bacterium
GTCTGGACATCACCCTCGGCCTTGACGGCGTCGAGTGACCCAATCGCGTTGATCAGGGCCACGCCACCACCAGGGACGATCCCCTCTTCAACCGCCGCACGGGTCGCACTCAGAGCATCCTCGACGCGGTGCTTCTTCTCCTTGAGCTCGGTCTCGGTGGCCGCGCCGACCTTGATCACTGCCACACCACCGGCCAGCTTGGCCAGCCGCTCCTGCAGCTTCTCGCGGTCGAAGTCGGAGGTGGTGGTTTCGATCTGAGCGCGGATCTGCTCGATCCGACCCTTGATCGCGTCCGGGTCACCGGCGCCTTCAATGAAGGTGGTGTCGTCCTTGGTCGAGACCACGCGGCGGGCGCGTCCGAGATCCTGGATATCGACGCTATCGAGGCGACGGCCAAGCTCCTCGGAGACCACCTGGCCACCGGTGAGGGCCGCGATGTCGCGCAACATCTCCTTGCGGCGATCACCGAAGCCGGGTGCCTTCACCGCCAGGACATTGAGGGTGCCACGCAGCTTGTTGACGACGAGGGTGGCGAGGGCCTCCTTCTCCACGTCCTCGGCGATGATCACCAGTGGCGCGCGGGCGCTGGCGACCTTCTCCAGAGTCGGCAGCACGTCGGCGATGGCGCTGATCTTCTTGTCGGTGATGAGGATGAAGGCATCTTCGAACTCAGCCTCCATCCGCTCCGGATTGGTGATGAAGTACGGGGAGAGATAGCCGCGGTCGATCTGCATCCCCTCGGTGTACTCGGTCTCGAACTCGAGTCCTTTGGACTCTTCGACGGTGATGACGCCGTCCTTGCCGACCTTGTCCATCACTTCGGCGATGAGATCTCCGATCTCCGGATCGGCGGCTGAGATGGCCGCTACCTGAGAGATCTCCTGCTTGCCCTTGACCGGGGTTGCCTTGGCCTGGATCTCGGCAATAAGAGCGTCCGAGGCGAGATCGATGCCACGCTTGAGCTGCATGGCGTTGGCACCGGCGGCGACGTTGCGCATGCCCTCGCGGACGATCGCCTGGGCCAGGACGGTCGCGGTGGTGGTGCCGTCACCAGCCACGTCGTTGGTCTTGGTCGCGGCCTGCTTGAGCAGCTGCGCCCCCATATTCGCGAACTGATCCTCGAGCTCGATCTCCTTGGCGACGGTGACGCCGTCGTGGGTGACAGTTGGGGCACCGTACTTCTTGTCGAGGGCGACGTTGCGGCCCTTCGGACCGAGCGTGGTCTTGACCGCATTCGCCAGGGTGTCCACACCCTCCTTCAAGGATTGGCGGGCCGCGGTGTTGAACTCCAGAATCTTGGCCATGCTCTGTAACCTCCCTTATTGCGTAGACACTGCCTCTATGTCGCGTCAGTCCGCGACGATCGCCAGAATGTCCTTCTCGGAAAGGATCAGCAGCTCCTCGTCGTCGAGCTTGAACTCGGTGCCGGAATACTTGGCAAAGAGCACTTCGTTCCCGGCCGTGACGTCCATCGGGATACGATTGCCATCCTCGTCGCGACGGCCCTCACCGACCGCGATGACCGTGCCGCGCTGCGGCTTCTCCTTCGCAGTGTCCGGGATGACGATCCCCGATTTGGTCGTTTCCTCGCGGTCCGAAGGACG
Organism: Thermomicrobiales bacterium; assembly: GCA_036280495.1. Lineage (GTDB taxonomy): Bacteria > Chloroflexota > Chloroflexia > Thermomicrobiales > UBA6265 > JACCXM01. The sequence continues at coordinate 1,605 of DASUQU010000012.1, forward strand.
CACCACTACGCGGTCCCCAAGCGGCCGCAGCTTCGCCGCGACCTCGGTTCCATTGGATTGCGTCTTCGCCATGATCGCTTCCTCCAACCTGACAGACTCACGGAGCCACCGCCGGGGTACCGGTCCCCCAGCCAGCTCCAACGAACTCGTGCGCGACGTATTGTATGCAGAGATCTGGCACTCTTCAAGGGAGAGTGCTAAAGCGAAGTCGGCAAGACGGCCAGTCGGTAAGGCGGCAAGAACGAGAAAAGACTGATAGCGGGTAGCCGGCAGTGCGGCAGCCTCCTTCACATTTCCCTGCGGCGTTCACGCCGTCTCCACAATTCGCGCCTACTCTGAATTGCAGAAGGCGGCGATGCACCGCCAGTGATGAGGAAAGGAGCACGTGAGTGCAGCAGGGCAACGGAAAACGGTGGTTACTGGTCGGTCTGCTCGTTCTGGGTGGGTTCTGGCTCGTCAATGATGTCTATGACGACGGCTACCGAGACGCCTTGGTTCAGACGGGTCAGATGCAGGAGTTCCGCCACTACGACGGTGATCCGGACTTCCCCTGGGGCCTCCTGATTCTCGCCGGCATCGGTTACTTCGCCTGGCGGAAGGGCGCGTTCGACCGCTTTGGTGGCCCAGGCGGCCTCTTCGGAAACGGCGGTCACCATGGCGAGCGAGGCGTCCAGCGCTATGGGACAGGCAGCAGTCCTGCTCCCACGCCTAACGCATCATCCTTCAGTCAGGGAGAGAGCCTGGTCTTCCGCGGGCCGCGCGCATTCTTCGAGGAGTGGCATCGGCAGGCGCACGAGGAGGCCGCTCGCACCCAACGCCCGGTTCCTCGTACTCCACCGGAGCACTCAAGCGGGGCTGCGGATGTCAACCATGGAGCCTCACAGGGCGGCTTCGCTCCGACTCCCCCGCCAACCCCACCCGCGCCCGAATACTGGGCGTCGATGGCTGGCTCAGCTGAGGCGGCCGGGACAGCCGGCGGTCCCGTAGCGTCGCCGGCGGCATCTGCGGCCCCCCAGGAAGAGAATTCAAACAGTCATCGCGCGGCCGGAACCGCGGTCTAGCGGTGGTAAGGTGATGACAGCGGCCAGCGTCACACGCGGCGCGGGAGGCCTCCCGCGCCGCGTCCTCGAGCCCGGTTTGGTGGCAATGATGAAGTCCATCCTTGTAGTCGAAGACGAGCCGGAAATCGCGCGCGTCATTCGGGACTATCTGCAGGCGGCTGGATTCACGGTCAGCGTCGCGGCTGACGGCGAGAGCGCCCTGCAGAGCGCCCGAGCATCACGCCCGGATCTAGTGGTACTCGATCTTGGTTTACCGGGACGGGACGGACTCGACGTCACCCGCGAGATACGCCGTACTTCGGATGTCCCGATCGTCGTCGTAACTGCCCGCGGTGACGAGGCCGACCGCATTGTCGGGCTGGAGTTGGGCGCCGACGACTACGTGGTCAAACCGTTCAGCCCGAAGGAGCTGGTGGCACGAGTGCGCGCTCTCTTTCGCCGGGTGAACGGCCGCGATGAGCCGGGCGACGTCATCCGGGTGGCTGATCTGGAGATCGATATCCCGCGCATGCGAGTGACCATCGGCGGTCGGGCCGTGGAACTGACCGCCAGCGAGTTCCAGTTGCTGGCGGCCATGGCACGGGAACCGGGGCGGGTTTTCACGCGGGGACAGCTGCTCGACGTGCTGCACGGTGTCGCCTTCGAATCGTATGAGCGGGCGATCGACGCCCACGTGAAGAACCTGCGTCGCAAGATCGAACCAGAGCCGGGGGAGACTCGCTACGTGCAGACGGTCTACGGCGTCGGTTACCGCTTCGCAGGCTGATGAGCGACCCGACGTCCCTATTACTTAAACCGGAGCCGCTGACGCCGATTGATTCCCCGTTTCAGCCAATCCTGCCTTCGCAACCACCGCGCTCGTTGACTGTCCCTGGAGCACGGCGGCACGGTCCGCCGCGCCCTCCCTGGTGGCCGGAGGACGAGCCGTGGCCGCCACCGCGGCGCTCCGATCGCCGAGGTGGGTTCCTGCGCAAGGTCGGCTGCTTCTTCGGGGTGATCATCGGCCTAATGGTGGCCGCCAGCGTGCTGGGAGCCATCTTCAGTGACGAGCGCGGCCAGCATGACGGTGGGCCGTCGTGGGGCTTCTTCTTCCTGATCCTCATGATCGGCGGCCTCTTCTTTGTCTGGAGAACGGTCAATCGCACCGCCGCTCCCATTGCCGAAGTGATGTCCGCCGCGGACCGCGTGGCAGACGGCGATTACTCGGTGCGAGTAGAAACCGGCGCCAATGGTGAGGTCGGCCGCCTGGTGGAGTCGTTCAACGCCATGACTACGCGCCTCGAGTTGAATGAGACGCAGCGGCGCAATCTCTTCGCCGACGTCGCGCACGAGCTGCGAACTCCGCTCTCGATCATCCGCGGCAATACGGAGGGGATGCTCGACGGTGTTTACCCCCGTGACGACGCGCATCTGGGAACGATTCTCGACGCAACCGCGGTGATGTCTCGCCTGTTGGACGATCTGCGGACCCTATCGTTGACCGATACCGGTGCGCTGCGCCTACACAAGCAGACGACCGACGTCGCCGAGCTGCTCGACGACGTGCGCTACGCCTTCACGCCGCGCGCGGCGGAGGCCGGCGTGACGTTCACTCTGGCCGCGAATCCACTACCTCCGCTTGACATCGATCCGGTGCGAGTGCGTCAGGTGCTGGAGAACTTGCTCGACAACGCCCTGCGTCACACGCCGCGCGGCGGGACGATCCGGATCGAGGTCGGGTGGGAAGGGCCGGCGGCACTCTTCCGCGTGGCCGACACCGGGCGTGGCATCCCCGCGGAGGCGCTGCCGCATGTCTTTGACCGCTTCTGGAAATCAGCCGACTCCGGAGGCAGCGGTCTGGGTCTTGCCATTGCGCGTGGTCTCATCGAAGCCCATGGCGGCAAGATCCGCGTTGACAGCGTCGTAGGTCGGGGCACAGTCGTGTCGTTCACGCTGCCGGTCCAGCGAGTCGAAAAGTCGAGAAGTCGAGAAGTCGAGACGAAGTCGTGAGGCGCGAGTTGTCAGTCGTCAGGCGCGAGCTTGACAGCGAGACGGGGAGCGGTTTTACCCGGCTCAGGAGGCCAACTGATGGCAACGACAACTTCGGCGGGCGTCGCACTGTGGAAGACCCGCAAACTGCCCGCCTGGCTCAAAGGCTTCAATCGTGTGGTCATGGCGTTGCAGCGCCTCGGGCTCGCCATTGGGACGATGCATGTACTCTCCGTGCCAGGTCGCCAGAGTGGCGTGTTGCGATCGACCCCCGTTTCGCTCCTGACTGTCGAAGGTCAACGTTACATCGTTTCTGGGCTGGCCGATGCGGATTGGGTGCTCAACGCCCGTGTCGCCGGCTACGGCATGCTCCGTCGCGGGAGAACCGAAGAGCACGTCTCCCTCATTGAGCTCCCGGTCGAGGATCACGCCCGGATCCTGCGTGAGTTTCCCCGGCTGGTTCCGCAAGGCGTCCCGTTCTTCACCCGCCTCTACGGAGTCACAGCCGATCCGGTGCAGTTCGCGGCGCTGGCGCAGACGTGCCCGGTCTTCCGAGTCGAGCGGCGGTGAGGAGCGACTCCGACCTCACAAATCATGTACTGCCACGTTCTATCTATGGAGTCATGATGGAGCAGAACGGGGGCAGTGATGCACAACTTTTTCACGATCGAAGTCGAAGCCGAAATGCGGCGGCAGGAGCTGGAACGATCTGCCGCGGCGGATTTGCGAGCGGCGCAGGCGAGCCCAGCCAAGAAAAGCAGGGCCTGGTTGCGACGAGCATTCTGGTCACAGGCGACCCCGCAGACGCTGATCTCGCCAAGCACGTCTGTTGGCGCGTTGCTCGAGCTGCCCCGTGTGCCGCGTCCGGTCACTTGCTAATCGAGAGCTTTGTCCCGCTAGCGAGAAGTTAAGACCGTCGAATACGTTACACATGGCTTCGCGTGGAGAGGCAACAAGATGATCCCGCATTACCGGTACCGGTGATGCGGGATCAACGTATCCGCACCTGAAACTCAGCCCGCGAAAGGCCGCCACAATGGGCCACTGATCCTTGTCGACTTCACCGAGCGACTCCAATTCCACCAACCATTTCTTGGCACCAGGGTTGATCAATGCTCGGGCCTAGACGTTTCTCCCGCCATTCCCAGGCTTGCCAGATAGTCGTTCGTAAAGATTCTCAATGGGTCCCATTCGGCGCGGAGGGATTGAAACGCTGGCAACTCAGGGTAAAGGTGGGCGAGCTGCTCCGAGCTGAGAAAATGCAGCTTGCCCCAGTGAGGACGGCCGTCGTGGGCGCTGAAGATGGCCTCCGCGTCCCGAAAGAGAGGCTCAAAGGGGAGATGCGTTGCCTGGTGAAGACTAATGGTGACGCTCTCTTTGCCACATGTCGGACTGAGGTGGCTTTGCTCGCCCGGTTGCGTGCGGTACTCGACGGCCCACGTGCAATCGGGGTGGCGGGTCTGCATGAGCCGCCGAACCTCTCGCATCGCCGCCGGCCCCTCGACCAGCGGCACTGTGTACTCCATCTCGACAAAGGGGAAGGTCCTCGTCGAGGGGTAGATACGCCAGCTCCAGTCAACCGAGTCCGGTTTGAGATAACGCTCGATCGTGCCGGGAAGGGCTTCCGGCGCCTTGACCCGGAACGGCTCCTCTTCCGTCTCCACGAAGGTCTTCAGCACGCAGCGGTCATGTGCCGGAAGCCACCAGAACTCGGCGTTGCGCCGGGACGTTTCTTCCGCCAGGAAGCCATCGAGGCAGTCATCAAACGGGAGGACTTGGGTGCTCTCGCGCAGTTTGTATCCGGGAACTGTCGCTAACGTCACCCGGGTAACCACGCCGAGCAGCCCCAGGCTAAGTGAGACGGCGCGCAGCCGCCCGGGGTCGGTGGAGTCGATAGTGACCAACTCGCCGTCCGCGCGCATCAGCTCCATGGCGCTGACTGCAGCGGAAAAGCTGCCGTGCTTGCGACCCGTGCCGTGAGTCCCGGTCGAGATCGCGCCGGCTATGGCCTGCCGGTCGATGTCCCCCTGGTTGGCGAAGGCGCGGCCCTGGGCCAGCAACGGCTTGCCAAGATCCGCGATGCGGCTCCCGGCCCAGATGGTCGCTTCACCGGTTTCGGGATCGATCCACTCGACCCCGGCAAGGCGTGATAGATCGAGGAGGGTGCCGTTTGTAGCGCACAACGGCGCAAACGAGTGCCCCGCGCCAGCCACACGAACCGTCTCCCCTTGCCGAGCCGCCGCAACCACCGCGGCGCGCAGCTCGGCCAAGGAGCCCGGCGCGACCAGCACGCGCGGTGTGGCAGAGACGTTCCCGGCCCAGTTCGTCCATGTCCCGCTGGCGCTTACCCCAGCCGTCACATTGCGCCCCCATCCTCACCCTGAATTGATGTCGCGGCACGCTACCACGCCTCTCGTTGGCACGCTCCGTATACTCGCGGGTCGGTATGTCGACTCGTCGATTACGACACTCCGACAGCGGAAGGCCGATGGGAGGAAGCGGAGCGATGTCCGGAGATCTGCTGCTCGTCAACGGGCGCATCCGCACAATGGACGTCACCAATCCAGCTGTTTCTGCTGTTGCGATTCGCATGGGCCGAGTCGTCTACGCGGGGAATGATGCCGGAGCAAAGGATGCGTCGGCCCCTGGCTCCCCGGTCATCGACCTCGAGGGCCGCACAGCGACCCCCGGGTTGAACGACGCCCATGCCCATCCAATGTCTGTCGGCTTCGCACTCCTCGATCTCGATCTTTCCCCCGAGCGCCACTCCGCCATTGCCGACCTGCAACTGCTCGTGCGCGAGGCAGTCACCGCCAGACCTACCGGGACGTGGATTCTCGGTCGCGGCTATGACGACGCTCGTCTTGCCGAGGGACGGCATCCGACCCGCGCCGACCTCGACGTCGTTGCGCCGGATCACCCGGTGATTCTCGTCCGCATGTGCCACCACATCGGGGTCGCGAACTCCGCGGCGTTGCGCCTGGCCGGTGTCACCCGCGACACCCCTGACCCCGATGACGGGCTCTTCGACCGGGATGAGCACGGCGAGCCGACCGGGGTGCTACGTGAAGGAGCGCTCACCGCCGTTCGCGCGCTGATGCCCGAGCCGGACGAGGATGCCATGATGGCCGCGCTGGAAGCCGGCGGGCAAGAGTTTCTGCGGCAGGGGGTGACCAGTACCGTCGAGGCCGGCATACGCGATCCGTGCGAGATGCGCGCCTACCAGCGGTTGCGCGAGTCGGCGCGACTGCCAGTTCGTACGTACCTGATGATGATGCTCGACGAGACGCTCGACGATCTGGCCTCCCTCGGCATCCGAACCGGTTTCGGCGACGAGTGGGTACGGATCGGCCCGGCGAAACTCTTCAGCGACGGCTCGATCGGGGGCCGCACCGCCCGCATGCATCGACCCTACGAAGGGGAGCCTGACAACTTCGGTCTCTGGATGATGCCGCCGGAAGAGCTCAAGGCGAAAGTTCGGCGCGCTCACGATGATGGGTTCCAGGTCGGGATTCACGCGATCGGTGACGCCGCGATCGACCTCGTCCTCGACGCCTATGAATCGGCGCAGGCGGCCAATCCTCGCCCCGACCCACGTCACCGCATCGAACACTGCTCGATCGTCGACGATCGCATCCTGGGTCGCATCCGCGACATCGGCGCCGTGCCGATCCCCGGTACGTCGTTCCTGCGCCACTTTCGCGATGCCTACGTCAATAATCTTGGCGAGTGGCGGATCGGACAGGCCTACGGCATGCGCTCGTACGCTCGCTTCGGGATCACCGCCGCCGCTTCATCCGACGCACCAGTGGTTCCGGTGAACGCCCTCGCGGGTCTGCAGACGATGGTGACCCGGCGTGACATCTTGAGTCGCCCCTGTAATCCGGAAGAAGCCGTTCTTTTGGAAGAAGCACTCCGGGCTTACACCGTCAACGGCGCTTTCGCCTCCTTCGAAGAGGGGATCAAGGGCATGTTGCGCCCGGGGATGCTCGGCGACGTGACCATCTTCGAAACGGATCTCTTCTCGGTCGACGCCGACGACCTGTCCACGACGCGGGTCGACTACACCGTGACCGCCGGAGAGGTGGCCTATGAGCGGGAGTCAGGAAGCCGGTGAGTCGGCAAGTAGGAAGTCGTGGGCATAGGTCGCGAGTCGTCAGCAGGGCGCTATACTGCGTGAACCTATCACCCAATGACCTATCCACCCATCACCCATCGCGGAGGTACCTATGAGCGACGAAACGATTCGCCCGGGACAGGTGTCCCCCACACCAGAGGGAGGTCCAGTCGCCGAGGGTGTACCCGGCCACGAACCGGGATCAGGACAGGTGCGATCGACCCCGGAAGCGGCGCCGCTCTCCGAGGATGAAGAACTGACACCACCAACCTGGCAAGAGCATATGCGCGGACCGATCCTCGGCTCCGACGGCCGCCCGCTTGGGCAAGCGCAAGCCGCCCCTTCGGCGCCCGAGCCGGCAGCGGCGCGGGAGGAAGAAGGCGTGAAGAGCGCTGCGTCCACCGCCCCGCCGCAGGGTGACGAAGAGCTGCGGAAGTGGCCGCCCCATGCCGGCAAGCCGGTGAGCGAAGCGAACTGGGACGCCGCCCTACGCTTCGCCGCGCCGATCGTAGGCCAGGCAGAAAAACTCGCTATCAAGGCGATCGATCTCGCTGGCCACGGGCTCTCGGATCTCGCTCGCTACCTGGAGACCCGACGTCAAGAGCGAGAAGCGGAGCAGAACCAGGAGTCACAAAGCGATCGCTAGACCTTCTTGCGGCAGAATCGCTCTGCACGCCGGTGGCAGTATCCAGCTGGCAAAGAGTCGCCCCGTTTGGCTAAATACTGACTCAATTCCTGGCGCTCTCTGCGGTTAATAGCGATTTGACGTTCCTACATTCTCGACCGTATCATGGGTTGAGGTGAGGTAAGCGCGGGGAAACTCTGGTTACCCCTTTGGTGCCCAACGGATCCCAAAGTACAACGCCTTGCCACGCTCATAGTCTATACACATACCCCGGTTGCGGGGCTAGTGTTTCATTCGCCGCGCGGTGCCCGTGAGCGCGCGCGTCACAACCGAATGTTTCAGGGATGCCGATGAATACCCAGAACATCGTCCTCGGCGTCCTCGAGGCCGTGCTCGTCGTCGCTGCCACCTTTTTCGCGACTCGGTGGTACCTGGAAGGCCGCGCCAATTCGCATGCCCGCAAGGTGCAGGCAGAGGCCGACCGTATCCTGGAGGAAGTTGAAACCAGACGACGCGACGCCGCACTCGAGGCCAAAGACGAGGCGATCCGCCTGCGTGCGGAGCTCGACCGGGAACTGACCCAACGGCGTAAGGAAGTCGAGCGCATCGAGCGCCGGGTCGAGCAAAAAGAGGAATCGATCGATCAGAAAACTGTTGCGCTCGATCGTCGCGAGCAGGAGCTGCGCCGGCTCGATCAGGAAACGCAACGCTCGCGCGAAAACTGGGAGGCTGAGCGAGCCCGCAAACAAGCGGAATTCGAAGCTGACCGGGCCCGGCAGCAGGCAGAGCTCGATGCCGCCCGGGACCGCCACCTTCAGGAGCTGGAGCGTGTCGCCGGGCTGACCGCGGATCAGGCTCGGGACGAGCTGGTACGTGAGGTCGAGGAAGAGGCGCGCGGTCTGGCCGCGCGTCGCCTCCACGAGCTCGATCTGGAGCTCCGTGAAGAAGCTGACCGGCGCTCCCGCCGGATCCTGGCGACCACCATCCAGCGCATCGCCTCCGACTACGTTTCGGAGTCGACCGTCTCAGTCATTCCGCTCCCTTCGGACGATATGAAGGGCCGCATCATCGGGCGCGAGGGGCGAAACATCCGTGCCCTGGAACAAGCGACCGGGGTCGACCTGATTGTCGACGACACGCCCGAGGCGGTGACGATCTCGGCCTTCGACCCGGTGCGACGCGAAGTCGCCCGCCGCGCGCTCAACAAGCTCTTGCAGGACGGGCGCATCCATCCGACGCGGATCGAGGAGATCGTTGCCAAGACCCGCACCGAGCTAGAGCAGGTCATGCGGGAGGAAGGGGAGAAAGTCGCCTACGAGGCGAACGTCCCAGGCCTGCACCCTGATCTGATCAAGCTCCTGGGGCGTCTCAAGTTCCGCACCTCCTACGGTCAGAACGTGCTCGCCCATTCACTCGAAACATCGATGATCGCCGCGGCGCTCTCCGCCGAGCTTGGCGCTGACGTCAACGTAGCCAAGACCGCGGGCCTGCTGCATGACATCGGCAAGGCGGTCGACCACGAAGTCGAGGGTCCGCACGCGTTGATCGGGGCCGACATCGCCAAGCGACTGGGCCGCTCTTCCAAAATTGTGCACGCCATCGCCGCCCACCACGGCGAGGAGGAGCCACAGACCGTCGAAGCGTTCATCGTCGCGACGGCCGATGCCATCTCCGGCGCCCGGCCAGGTGCACGGCGCGAGATGGTGGAGACTTACATCAAGCGCCTGGAAGCACTGGAGGGCGTCGCCAACTCTTTCGAAGGGGTCGAAAAGAGCTTCGCCATTCAAGCCGGGCGCGAGGTTCGCATCCTGGTGGCGCCCGATTCGATCGACGACCTCGCGGCGGCACGGCTGGCGCGTGACGTCTCGAAGAAGATCGAGGAGAGCCTCGAGTATCCGGGGCAGATCAAGGTCACGGTGATCCGGGAGACCCGAGCGGTCGATTACGCGCGATGATCCTACGGCAGGATGGTGGATAACGGCCTGGTGACAAGACCAGGCACCGATGGCGGGCGGTCTGTACTAGACTGACACCAATCCGCGAGTGAGACGCGGGGTCGTGGCCGGCGACGTGCCGGCCTCGTCTGTGAGCGGCACGGCTGCACGTGCACGTGCAAGGTATTGGTGTGGCGCGTCGAGCGAATCGGCGGCCCGTACGTTCAAGTGCTCAGGGGGTTCAGCAACGTGGATCGCTTCTTCTCCAAGCTCGACTTGCGTGACATCAAGATCGATCCGTTCAACGCGAGTTATCCACCTGACGCCGAAGAGGTCGTCGAGGCGGGGACGGAGCAAGGCGGCGAGACAGAGGCCGCCGCGCAGCCGCACAGCGGCGCCCGTCAGCCGCACACACCGGCCTGGGCTGCCGCGGCTGAGGCCGAGTTCGACGACTACGAGGACGAGGACGACACCCAGCCCTATACCAACGGCGGGTATGTCAATGGCGCGGTCGGCTCAACAGAGAGTGCGGCGCTAGTCGAGCACCGCAACGGCGACGTCCTGAAAGTTTCGGCCCGCTCGCGGCCGAGTGCGGTTGCCGGGGCAATCGCAGGTGTCGTCCGCGAAAACGGCCGGGCGGAGGTTCAGGCGATCGGTGCGGGAGCCACCAACCAGGCCGTCAAGGCTGTCGCCATCGCGCGTGACTACCTGCGCGAGACCGGGATCGAAGCGATCTGTCTGCCGGCGTTCATCGATGTGATCATTGAGAACGAGGATCGCACCGCCATCCGGCTCGTCGTGGAGCCACGGTAAGCGAGTCGAGGAGCCGTGAAGTCGAGCAGTCGAGGAGAAGGTCGTTTCTTCTCGACTGCTCGACCCCCCGACTCCTCGACTCCGAAGATCGATCTCCATACCCATAGCACCTACTCGGACGGTCTCCTTTCACCAGCGATGCTGGTAGAGGAGGCCGCTTCGCGTGGGGTTCGCATCCTGGCCCTCACCGATCACGATACGGTCGCCGGCATCGACGAGGCGGGCTTGGCCGGGGAACGCCTCGGTGTGGAAATCATTCCCGGTGTCGAACTGAGCGCTGCCCTGCCAAACGGCGGCGAAGTCCATCTGCTGGGCTATTTCGTCGAAATCGACGATCCCGCCCTGCTAGCGCAACTCGCTGGGTACGCCCGCGCTCGCGCCGAACGGATGGAGCGCATGGTCGAGCGTCTCAGCCGGATCGGCACACCGGTCGCTATGGAGCGGGTGCAGGAGATCGCCGGGCACGGCACCGTCGGGCGGCCGCATCTCGGACGAGCGCTGGTCGAAGCCGGGTATGCTGAGGACCTCTCTGACGCCTTCGCCCGCTATATCGGCGGCGGAAAACCGGCCTTCGTCCCCAGGCCGCGCGTCGATCCTTGTGAAGCCATCGCATTGGTGCGCGCCGCGGGCGGTGTGCCGGTGCTGGCACATCCATTCAGCACTGGAGGCGTCGAAAGCGTGCTCGATCGCCTGGTGCCTGCCGGTCTCGCCGGGATGGAGGTCGACTACGGCGAGTACAGTACAGAGGACCGAGAGATCTTGCGTGAGATTGCGACACGGCGGGGGCTGATCGCGACTGGTGGCAGTGATTACCACGGACCCGACCGGCGGGTCGCCCGCGAGCTCGGGTCAGCTGGTGTATCCCTTGCTACCGTGGCGGCACTGCGGCGCGCCCGTACCCCTCTAGCCCGCGACCGACAGAACACCCCGCCCGTCGCATCGGGAGAGGGAGAGGGGCAACTCAGATGATCGAGCTTCCTGCGCCGGATCGGGTAGCAGCGGTGGTGGTTGCTGCCGGGCGCGGTGAGCGCCTTCGCACGCCGGAAAAGGTGGTTCTCCCTTTGGCTGGGCGGCCGCTGCTGGCCTGGTCACTACGCGCCCTGGAGCAGGCCGAGACCATCGGTCCGGTCGTGGTCGTCGCCGGGTCGCACACCCTCGAGGCCGTTGGCCGGCTCGTCCGCGACGAGGGCCTTATCAAGGTGCACGCTATCGTCGCCGGCGGCGAGCGGCGGCAAGACTCCGTAGCCGCCGGACTCGCTGCGCTTCCCAATGGAATCGAGATCGTCGTCATCCATGACGGCGCGCGCCCTCTGGCCGAGCCGGAGTTGTTCGATCGCTGTGCGGCCGCCGCGGCGGAGCGTGGGGCCGCAATTGCGGCAACTCCGGTCGCCGACACCTTGAAGCGAGTGGCCGACCAGGTCATCACCTCGACGGTCGATCGAACCGGGTTGTGGGCCGCGCAGACGCCGCAGGCATTTCGTTTGGAATTGTTGCGGCAGGCGATGACTCCGGGTTCCGGAGAGACCGTTACCGACGAGGCGCGTCTCTGTGAAGTCGCCGGTTTGCTGGTGACAGTCGTTCCCTCCTCGCCTGCGAATCTCAAAGTGACTCATGCGGAGGACATTCCAGTGGCCGACGCCCTGCTCCGAGCTCGTCACGGTCCGCAACCCCATGCGGGACCCATGCGAACGGGAATTGGCTACGACGCTCATCGCTTTGCGGCGGGGCGCCGCCTGGTCCTCGGTGGCGTCGAGATTGCGCACGATCGGGGGTTGGAAGGGCATTCGGACGCCGATGTGCTGCTCCACGCGATCGCCGACGCGCTCCTCGGCGCGGCCGGATTGGGCGACATCGGTCAGCATTTTCCTCCATCCGATGAGCGCTTCCGCGACGCCGACAGTCAGCTCCTGCTCCGCGAGGTCTTCCGTCTGGTGCTGGAGGCGGGCTGGGTTCCCGGAAATGCCGATGCGACGCTCCTCGCCGAAGCGCCGCGTGTAGCACCGTATGTGCCGTTGATGCGCGAGCGAATCGCCCTCTGCCTCGGACTGTCGGCGAGCGCAGTCAGCGTCAAGGCAACGACGAACGAGGGGATGGGTTTCATCGGCGGCGGCGAGGGGATCGCCGCTCTGGCCACGGCGACCCTCATCCCAACTCCTGCGGATCTGGTGCGCTAGCGGGTGCGCGTCCTCCTACAGCGTGTGTGCCGCGCCCGGGTGACCGTAGCGGAGGAGACGACCGGGGAGATTGGGCGGGGGTTCCTTCTACTGGTGGGCGTCACTCTCGAGGATCCCGCCGATGCAGCGGACTTCCTGGCGCGCAAAGTCGCCAACCTCCGTGTCTTCGACGATGCGGACGGCAACCTCAATCGCTCGGCACTCGATCTGCTGGAGACCGGAGAGCCAGTCGGGATGCTCGTGGTTTCCCAGTTCACCCTCTACGCGGATTGCCGCAAAGGA
>DASUQU010000013.1:0-11103 GCA_036280495.1 Thermomicrobiales bacterium
GGCGGCGGCGCCGCTTTCCGCACGGTAGTTCCCATGGATCACGAGGTCCTCATCTTCCATGTGACCCGCCTCGCGCTGCGCCTGCCGGTAGCCAGTAAGCCGGTTGAGCCAGGTGGGCACCTCCGGCATCCCCCCTATGATTGCGACCCGCTCATGACCAAGGGCGTACAGGTACTGGCAGAGATCACGGGTCGCGGTCGCCGTGTCGCAGCAGACGAGGCTCGCCGCGAGGTCAGACGGTCGCCGGTCCAGCAGCACGAGCGGCACCTTTGCCGGGAGCGTGGGGATGTGCGCGGCAGTCGTATATGGGGTGGGCACGAGGATAATGCCGTCCACACGGTGCTCAGCCATGATCCTCAGGTGATTTGCTTCGAGCTCCGTGTCGTCGTCGGAGTTACCAAGCACCATCGTCATGCCCGCTGCCTGTGCCGCATCCTCCGCCCCGCGGGCCATGGTGTAGAAGAGCGGATTCAGCATGTCGGTGTTGATGAAGGCCAGCAACCCGCTGCGCGCCTGCCTGAGGCTGCGGGCGACAGCATTTGGCACATAGTTCAGCTCGGTGGCGGCGCGGAGGACGCGCTGCCGCGTTTCTGGTCGGACATAGTGCCCGTTACGAAAGACCCGAGACACGGTAATCGGACTGACGCCGGCCGCCTTGGCCACGTCGTGGATGGTGGGCATGAGTACTCCACCCTCTTGCCGCGCAGCATTGCCTGATGTGCGGCAACACTACCATAGACCCACGTCCGCGCTCATAACGGCGGCCTTGACCTCAACCACGCCGCGCTCACGTTAAGGGCAGGTGTTTGACAGATGGTCGGACCGGGCCGGGAAGACGGCCATCGGGAGCTCAGCTTCAGTCCTGCTGCGCAGATGATCGTGGCCGTCATCGTTACTGGGCGGCGCAGGATTGTAACGGGACGGAGCGACGCTTCATCAAACTTCGCTTGAGGGTTGACAACGATACCATTCGCGGCGCGATGATACGGTACCCCTTGCTGGCCCGCACCCCGGGGCACTCTCGGCATTGCGGATGATATGAGGGCATGAAGCGAAGTTGGCGATTTCGATCGAGGAGGGAACGTTGCACGATCCCGATCAAGCGTGGGTCGACGATTTTCTGGATCGCCTGCTGGCATTGTGGCGCCAGCATGCGGACACCCCGACTGGGCTGTTCAATCCCTACCTCGACCGGCAGTGGCGCCACCACGTCGATGGGCCGCGCACGCTCGTAACCCAGTGTCGCCTGATCTACAACTTCGCGCGTGCTTTTGAACGGAGCGGCGACCAGGGGTATGGCGAGCTGGCGCGCCGCGGTATCGACGCCCTAGTGCGGTACTTCCACGATGCGGACGAAGACGGCTGGGTTTGGGCCTGCCGGGCCGATGGGAGTGTCGAGGATGACGCCTACGACGCCTACGGTCACGCATTCGTGATCCTGGCGCTGGCGACGGCCGCGACCGTGTTCGAGGACAGCCGTTACCGCGACCTGGCCCTGCAAACCTGGGAGTTCATGCAGCGGCGCTTCCGCGACCACCATGGCGGGCTGATCTGGCACATCGGCCGCGACGGAAAAATCCTAGACGACGTGCGCTCGCAGAACCCGCTCATGCACACCTTCGAGGCCTTGCTGGTCCTCGCGCCACTGGACGAAAGCGGCACGGTGCGACGGGAAGCGGCGCAAATGTGGCACTTCCTAAGAGAGCGGATGCCCGATCCCGGCTGCTTACCGGAATGGTATGACGCCGACTGGCAGCCACTTGAGGCCGGTGAGCGCGCAATCGTCGAGGTCGGGCACGCATTCGAGTGGGCGTTCCTGCTATCCGAGGCGCGAGAGTTGTTCCCGGAGGAGGATCTGCTGGAGCCAGGTCGGCTGCTTCTCGCATTCGGGATGCGGCACGGCTACGACGCCGCCGAGGGTGGTGTCTTCTCCCGGGTTGATTTCGAGGGTCGCCTGCTCGAGCGGCGCAAAGGGTGGTGGGAGCAGTGTGAGGCGATCCGGGCGATGCAACGGTATGCGGCGCGCCACGGGGCCACGGAGATCGTCGAGCCGCTCCGCCACAGCATCAAGTTTGCCCGACGGCACTTCGTGGATGAGGAGTACGGAGGCTGGTACCTGAGCCCGCCCGGCGCGGGCGGAGAGCCCTCCCTGCTGAAGGGCAATGTGTACAAGCTCGACTACCACGTGGTGAACATGTGCCGGGAATTACTAGCCAATTGATGTTCGCACCTCCCACCGACACGATTGACAAGGGGATATTCATGCGCGTGCTGATTACCGGCGGCGATGGGCGGCTCGGCAGGTGGGTTGCGCGGGACTTACGTGACAATGGCCACGAAGTTGTCAGCGTGGATCGCCATCTGCCATCCACCCGCGAGCCTGGCATCCACTATCGGCAGGTGGAGATGAGCAACCTCGGGCAGATCATTGGTGCATTGGCCGGCTGCGATGTCCTGATCCATCTCGCGGCGATCCCCGCCCCGTACTCACACCCCGACGAAGTGGTCTTCCTCAATAACGTGGGAGCGACCTACAACGCCCTGCAAGCGGCAATGACCCTTGGTATCAAGCGCGCCATCATCGCGTCGAGCGTCTCGGCATATGGCATGGCCTGGGCACGGCCCACTTTCCCGCCCATCTATGCTCCGATCGACGAGGACCATCCGTTCCTCTCCCACGAGCCGTATGCGCTGTCCAAGGAAACGGACGAGCGCACGGCCGAGATGTTCACCCGGCGCTGCGGCATAACCGTCCTCGCCTACCGCCTCCATTGGATTGCCGGACCGAGCGAGGCTAGCCGGCGAGCGAATGATCCTGGCTACTCTCCTGAACAGGACGCCACCAACCTCTGGGGCTACGTGGATGTGCGCGATGCTGCCCGCGCCTTCCGGCTTGGGTTGGACGCCGACCTGACTGGCTTCACCGCCCTCAACATCGTCGCTGACGACACCCTCTGCAAGGAACCGACCGAGGAGCTGGTGCGGACCATGCTTCCCACGACCGAGCTCCGCGGCCCACTCTCCGGCAACGCTTCCGGGTGGTGCACCACCCGAGCCCGCGAACTTCTTGGTTTCGTCCCCGCGCACAGCTGGCGGGACGAGGAGGGGAACTAGATCTGGCCACCTGCTCGCAGCGATAGCGGGACGGGTTGCCGAGGGAGGATATTCATGGACCTCGGACTGAAGGGCAAGGTGGCGATTGTGGCTGCCTCCAGCAAGGGACTGGGTCGAGCCGTAGCGGCAGGGCTCGCCCGGGAGGGGGCGCTGGTCACGATCAACGGGCGGAACGCGGCAATGGTCGCGGCTACCGCCGCCGCGATCAGGGCGGAGACCGATGGCGACGTGCTGGAGCACGTCGCCGACCTGACGGAGCAGGGCGCTGCCGAGCATCTGGTCGAGGAGACGAGGCGGACGCGCGGTGGCGTGGACGTGGTTATTTGCAACGCTGGGGGACCGCCGGCGGGGAACTTCGCCGCGTTCCCCGACGATGAGCCCTGGCATCGTGCGCTGGAACTGAATCTGATGACCACTCTACGACTATCACGTGCAGCGATCCCGCATCTGGTGGCCCGTGGCGGTGGGAGCATCACCAACATTGTCTCGATCGCGGTCAAGCAGCCAATCCCTCACCTTATCCTCTCCAACACCGCGCGCTCAGCGGTCGTCGGTTTGGCCAAGACGATGGCAACAGAGTTCGCCCCGCGCAACGTGCGCGTCAACAATGTTTGCCCTGGAGTGATCCTGACCGATCGCATCACGAGCCTGGCTGCCACCCGCGCTGAGGGAAGTGGCCGCTCGGTCGAGGATGTGCTCACCGAGGACGCCGAGGCGATCCCGATGCGCCGAATCGGGAGGCCGGAAGAGTTTGCCAACGTTGTCCTCTTCCTCGCTTCCCCCGCGGCCTCCTATGTCACAGGCGTGACGATCCAGGTCGATGGCGGCACCGTGCAGAGCCTTCTTTAGGAGCCAGGAGCGTTCGCTCCCTGGTGTGGTTCGCGGTTCAACGGAACTGGCGCGTTGGCGGATGGCATCCGCTTGCTCGCACGTCTCCCAGAAACGAACCGCGGCGAGGCGACACGTCGCAAAGCATCGCCACTGCGCGGCCACTCGGCGGAGTGATCGCAGCCAACAGCCAATGGCCGATAGCCCGTCACCAATCGGCTACGGACCCGTCCACGTGCCACAGCGACGGTTGGTAGGTCTTGCGATAGGGCCGTTGCTCGTGGGCGCGCACGGCGTCCCAGTCCAGTTCCACGCCCAACCCCGGCGCCGTCGGCGGTTCCACCCAGCCGCCGGGGAGCCAGGAGAACGGCTGCGCAAAGAGGCGTTCCACCTCCGGCGGGTGATCGATAAGAAACTCCTGAATGAGAAAGTTTGGCGTGGCGAAATCGAGTTGAACGCTGGCCATGGTCAGCAGCCAGGAGTAGGGGTTGTGCGGCGCGATCCCGACAAAGGAGACTTCCGCCGCGGCGGCGATCTTCCGCGCCTCCAAGATGCCGCCGCAATGGGCAATATCCGGTTGCAGTACGTCGGCTGCGCCGAGCGCCAGCACGTCGCGGAATCCCCATTTGGTGAACAACCGCTCCCCTGTTGCCACCGGGATCGAGATCGTCGCGGCGACTTCCGCCAACGCTCGCGGGTCTTCCGGTAGCACCGGCTCCTCGAAGAAGAAGATGTCGAATTCTTCCAGCGCCTCTGCCATCTGGATCGCCGCCGTCGGAGAAAGACGCCCATGGCAGTCGATCAGGATATCGACGTCCCAGCCCACCGCGTCCCGGATCAGCTGCATGCGGCGCCGCGCCTCGCGCAGCTCGCGCTGCCCGGCCACGCCGGGGACCGCCTCGAAGGGAACCAGTTTCAACGCCCCCCACCCGGCCTCGACGATCTTCACGCACGACTCGGCCACGTCTTCCGCGGTATCGCCGCGGGGCCCGTTCGCGTAGAGGCGCACCCGGTCGCGCACCCGCCCGCCCAGCAGCTCGTAGACCGGCACGCCCAGCGCTTTGCCCAGGATGTCCCACAGGGCCTGCTCGATGCTGGATATCGCGCTGCCCACCACCATCCCGCCCCGCCAGAAGGAGTGGCGGTAGATGGTCTGCCAGTGATGTTCGATCCGCGTTGGGTCTTGTCCCACCAGGTACTCCGAGACGTCGTTGATCGCTCCCACGACCGCCTCGGTCTTTCCCTCCAGACTGGCTTCACCCACCCCGAAGATCCCGGCGTCCGTTCGCACCTCGACAACGATGAGATTCGTCCGCCCGGCAAAGAGCACGTGCGGGACCACCTCCGTCACCCGCAGATTCAGCGCCGCCCGCCCCGAAACCGCGTTCGTCACGTTCATCTCCGTCCCATCACCCGTTACCCGTTACCCACAACCATCGTGCTACCAATCGGCCACGGAGCCGTCCTCGTGCCACAGCGCGGGCGGGCGCCCCTCCACTGGCGGGAAGCGTGTTGCCGCCTCCAGGTCGAGGCTGATGCCCAGCCCCGGCGCGGTGGGAACGGCGAAGAACCCTTCGTCATCCATCACCGGCGGATTGATGACGATGGCGTCCTTCCACGGCTCGGGGTCGGCGATCACCTCCTGCATCAGGAAGTTGGGTAGGGTGGCGTCGAGGTGTAGCGAGGCCATGGTGTTGACCCAGCTCCAGGGGTTGTGCGGGGCCACGGAGACGAAGTGCATCTCCGCCAGAGCGGCGATCTTGCGCGCCTCGGCCAGCCCACCGCTCTGGATGATGTCCGGTTGCAGCACGTTGATGGTGCGCGAGGCCAGCAGCTCATCGAAGGCCCAGCGGGTGTAATGCCGCTCCCCCACCGCGACCGGCACCGGCGACTTGCGGGCGATGCGGGCCAGCGCCCGCGCATTTCCGGGCAGGCAGGGCTCCTCCAGGAAAGTGATGCCGAGCGGCGCCAGCATCTCCGCCGCACGCACCGCCACCGGTGGCGAGAGGCGACCGTGGGCGTCGACCATCAGCTCGATCTCTGGTCCCACCGCCTCCCGCACCGCACGCACCTTGGCCACCCCGTCCTCGATCCGCCCGCGGCCGGCCAGGATCGGCATCGCCTCCCAGGGGGCCATCTTGAGCGCGCTGTACCCCCGAGCCACTAGGTCCACCGCCGACCTGGCCATCTCCTCCGGAGTGTCGCCGCGCGGCCCGTTGGCGTAGGCGCGAATACGCTCCCGGACGGGACCGCCCAGCAGTCGGTGGATCGGCACCCCCAGGGCCTGCCCCTGGATGTCCCACAGCGCGACCTCCACCCCCGCTAGAGCGCTGAGGAAGGTCGGCCCGCCATGCCAGAAGGCGTGGCGGTAGGCCTGCTGCCAGAGGTGCTCGATGCGCCCCGCCTCCGCCCCCAGCAGCAACGGCTCCAGGTCCTTCACCACCCCCAGCACGGCGTTCGTCTGCCCGCCCAGCGAGGCCTCGCCCAGGCCGGTGAGCCCGTCGTCGGTCTCGATCAGGACGAAGATGTAGTTCCGCCAGCCGGCGCCAACCGCCAGTGTGCGCACGCCGGCTATCTTGCGAGACGTCGCCAAGATTTTCCCCGTCCTCCGTCCCGTTACCCCTTGACCGCCCCGCCGGTCAGCCCGTGCATGAGCTGCTTCTGGAAGAAGAGGAAGACGATCACCACGGGCACCGTGCCGATGGCGGCGGCGGCCATGACCTGGTTCCACTCGGTGGTGAACTCGCCAATCAGCGAGGCGATGGCCACCGAGATCGTGCGCACTTTCTCCGAACTGGTCAGCACCAGCGCGAACTCGTACTCGTTCCAGGCGGTGAGGAAGCCGATGATCGCCGTCGCCCCCAGGACGGGACGGGCCAAGGGGAGGATGATGTCCCAGAACGCGCGGTAGGGCGACGCTCCGTCGACCAACGCCGCCTCGTCCAACTCCCGCGGGATTTGCTCGAAGTACTCCTTCATGATCCACAGGCAGAGCGGCTGGATAAAGGTGCTGTAGGCCAGAATCAGCCCCAGGTAGGTGTCCTTGAGTCCGAAGCGGTTGGCCATCTCGAAGTAGGGAATCACCAGCAGGATGCGCGGGAACGACTGGGCGATGAGGACGAAGGCCATCAGCGCCCCCTTGAAGCGGAAGTCGTAGCGGGCAAAGCCGTAGCCGGACCAGGCGGCGACCGCCACACCCCAGAGGGTCGTTGCCAACGAGACGACCATCGCGTTCCACATGTAATGCCCGAAGTTGCGCCGTTCGAAGATTTCGCGGTAGGCATCGAGCGACCAGACCGCCGGCACGAAGGTCACCGGTACGGTGTGGGTCTCCAGGTTCGTCTTCAACGAGGAGATGATGATCCAGTAGAGCGGAAAGAGGGTCAGGATCAGCAACGCCAGGGCGATGGTCACCCGCAGTGCGGTGGAGAATCCCTCTCGCCGGGCCGCGCCGCCGGCCGGAGCTGGCATCACGGGAGCGTTCACCATGGTAGACACGATCCGTTCGTCTCCTTACGCGCGGGCAACGCCGCGGCCTCAGCCACGTCCGGAGCGCATGGTGGCGCGCACATAGAACCCACCTGGAACCATGAGCAGCGCCAGCAGGATGATCCCCAGGGTGGCCGCGTAGCTGGCGTCGGCGTAGAGAAAGGCATTCTTGTAGATCAGGGTGGCGAAGACCTCGCTGGAGTTCGCCGGGCCGCCGGCAGTCATCACCTGCACAATGGCGAAGTTCATGAAGCTGCCGATCCAGGCCAGCAGGATGGCCACAAAGGAGATGCCCTTCATCGACGGCAGGGTAATGTCCCAGAAGCGGCGGAAGGCGTTCGCCCCGTCCACCGAGGCCGCCTCGTACATCTCGTGGTTGATCGATTGCAACCCGGCCAGCAGCAGCACCATCATGAAGGGGAACCCGCGCCAGATGTTGGCCACGATGGTGGCCGCCAGGGCGGTGCTGGTCTGCCCCAGCCAGGCGATCGGCACGTCGGTCTCGGCGTAGAAGCCGACGCGGTAGAGGATTTCGTTGAACACCCCGAACAGGCCGTCGAAGATCCAGCGCCAGGTGATTCCCGGCACCACCGCCGGGAACATCCACGGCAGCAGGAAGAGCACCCGGAACGCCGGCCGCAGGGGAAGCCGGCCGCTGAGCAGCAGGGCCACCACGAAGCCGATGATGTACTGGCCGATCACCGAGAAGAAGGCGAAGGTGAAGGTGTGGCGCAGCGCCAGCCGCGCCAGGTGATCGTCCCGCATCGCCCGTACGTAGTTCTCCACGCCCCAGCCCGCATCGGTCTGGAAGGTGCGCAGCAGCGCCTGGGTGATCGGCAGCGCCAGCAACACCACGAGCATCAGCACGGAGGGCGCGATGAAAAGGAAGGGGTGAATCCGGGCCACCGGCCGCGACCGGCTCGCGCCAACCTGACGTGGCAGTCGTTCGGCTCGGCTCGATGCCAGCATCAATCGTTCTCCGAACGAACGGATTTCGCTTCACGGCTCCCCTCTCCCAGCGCAGTGGGAGAGGGGGTGAGGGCACTACGAAACCGGGTACTTCAGCTCCCCTCGCTCGCCCAGTATTTCGGCAAAGCGGGTGGCGGCGGTGTTCATGGCCGTTGGCACGTCCTTCGAGCCGATCAGTGCTGCCTGCCATTCCGGATCGAACTGGTCCTTCAGTTTGTTCCAGTCGCCCAGCTCCACCTCGTATGGCTCGACCACCGCGGTCTGGGACTGCTCGAGGAAGACCGAGAGGAACGGGTCCTCCGCGATCGCCGGGTCCTCCAGCGCGGCCAGTGTCGTCGGACCATACTTGGCGTTGGCCGCGAAGTACGGCTGGCGGTCGTGGGTGAACCACTTGAGGAAGCGGAACGCCTCGTCCGGATGCTCCGTCGTGCGGCCAACCGCATAGATCAACGAGCCCTGCCGCAGCACCGGTGTGTCGCCGGTGGGTGTTGGGTGGAGCGCCACACCGAACTTGCCCTCGATCTCCGGGTTGGTACCGATAAAGGTCTGCGCCCCCCACGGCCCGGTGGTCAGCATCGAGATGTTGCCGGCTGAGAAGGCGGCGACGTTGGCCGGATAGTCCATCTCGACCACGTTCGGCGGAACGACCTTGAGGTCTCGCGCCAGCGAAACCATGTACTCGATGGCTCCAATCGAGTCCGGACTATTGACAAGGATCGTCCAGATTCCGGTGTCGCGGTCCAAACGCAGCATCTCGCCGTCGGGGCCATTGTTCTGCATGAAGTGAATGCAGCGAAGCGTGTGCGTCTTGCCGTACATGCCAAAGCCATAACGACCGGCCCGCGGGTTGGTCAGCGCCTGCGCCGCTTCGGCCAGCTCATCCCAGGTGGCGGGAGGCTGAGTTGGATCAAGCCCGGCCTCCTCGAAGTGGTCGAGGCGGTAATAGAGCGCATCAGTTCCGGTGTAGAAGGGGAGCCCCAGAATACGTCCTTCGCCATCGATGCCGGCTTGCAGCGCGACCGGGATGAATGAATCACGCAGCCCTTCCGCGTCCACACGATCGGTGATATCGAGAGCGGCGTCGAGGTTGATGAAGGAGGCCAGGCCGAACTGGCCGTCGATCACGTCAGGGAGGTCATTGCCCTCGGCGTAGGCGGTCAACTTGGTGAGGATGTCCGCGTTCGGCACTTCCTCGATCTGGATCTTGATGTCCGGGTTCTGCTCCTCGAACTCGGTGATCATCTGTTTAAGGATGTCGCCGGCCGGCTTTTCCAACGTGTTGTGAGTCATGAAGCGCAGGGTAACCGGGTCGCCCTGGATAGCGGCCGGCGCGGCCAAGGTGGATGGCCTGCCGGTAATGGCACCGATGCCGGCCGCGGCGCCAGCGCCCAGCAGGGTCCTGCGGGTAATTGCTTGGTGCGTCATCGACTGGAACTCCTCTCAAAGATCGCGGCGCTGCCCGGTGCGATTGCGGGGCGACATGACAACGTCACCACGCGAGGCCAGTCCGGGCAGTGTATGAGCGCTCCCGAGGGACGTCAATGCCGACACAGTTCTTGATGTAGCGTCGGAAGTCTAGTGTCGGGATCGGCTACGGGCTCTGCCAAGTCGGCGGGGCGGATCAGGCGCTGCTTGAATCGTTGGGTCAGATGCATTGAGCCAAGCGCGCCTGGCTGGCCACCTTCGACATCAGTCGGTCCCTAGACGAGGCCGGACATGCCCACATCTCTCCTGGTTCATCCGCGCACGGCACCGACCCCAAGCTCCTCGGCCGCCCTCGTCAGCGCGTCGATATGCTCACCCGGAGTGGCGAAGCCGTTGCCCATCGTGTTCAGGCAGAGGTGGGTGGCGCCCAGGTCGCGCCAGCCGTTGACGAAGGCGCGCCACTCGTTGGGCGTTCCCCGCCCGACGTTGAGCTGCGGCTCGAGCCCTATGGCATTGGGATCGCGGCCGGCTTCGCTGGCGTAGTCCTTGATACGCGTAACGGCCGCGCGCATCGTCTCGTTCGGTTCCCGCCAGGGGAACCAGCCATCACCCAGCTGTCCCACCCGGCGCAGGGTCGCCTCGACGTAGCCGCCGATCCAGATCGGGATCGGTCGCTGCACCGGGAGCGGATTGATCCCGGCGGCCTCGATCCGCTCCCGGTGCCCCTCGAACGTGATCACGGGCGAGGTCCAGAGGGCACGCAGGAGCGCGATCTGCTCCTCGCTGCGGGCACCCCGGTTGCTGAAGTCCTTGTCCAGCCCTTCGTACTCGACCTCGTTCCAGCCGACGCCGACGCCGAGGCGCAGCCGGCCGCCGCTGAGGACGTCGACCTCGGCCGCCTGCTTGGCGACGAGAGCCGTCTGCCGTTGTGGCAGGATCAGCACGCCGGTCACCAGCTCCAGCGACGTGGTCAGTCCCGCCAGATAGCCAAGCAGGACGAAGACCTCATGGAAGGGGGTTTGGGACGCATAGGGCCCGGTCCAACCGGGCCGCACGGAGGCGTCCGCACCGAGCACGTGGTCGTAGGCGAGGAAATGGGTGTAGCCCAGTCCTTCCACCGTCTGCGCGTAGTCGCGAATAGCGACCGGATCGTTGCCGAACTCGATCTGCGGAAAGGTCACTCCGATACGCACGCTGACTCCTGTCTCCCCAACTCGACCACTTCGGGTCGCATTGTCCACCAGGTGTGGCCATCACTGAAAGTTGTGCATCAAGGAG
>DASUQU010000014.1:0-3036 GCA_036280495.1 Thermomicrobiales bacterium
CATCTCGACGCCCCGCCGCGCGGCGGTGGCCACGATCTCTTCGTCGGGTTCGCCCTCCGCCACCATCTGCTCGACAGTGACCCCGGATTCCGAGAGCAATGCAGCGGCCTCATCTAGGTCCGTCTGGGCGATTCGGGACCAAGCATCCTGAATGCCCTGAACGGTGTCCTCGTCGCCGACCAGCGAAAAGAGTGCTTCCGCGTAGGCGGGCTTTGCTGGGACGACGCGAAGGAGCACAACCGTGCCGCTCGGGCCGGCGAGTTTCGCCGCCCAGGGCACGGCGCGGAGGGCGCGAGCCGATCCGTCGACCGGAGCAAGAACGTCGGTCATCCAGTCTGTTCCCTTGTGGAACGCGACGAGCCGCTTTTCGCCTCGGGTGCGAGTTGGCGCACAAACCAGTCTCGGGCCAGTGCCGAGGCAGCGGCAAGGGTACCTGGTTCCTCAAAGAGGTGGCTCGCCCCTGGCACGAGTCGCATGTCCACTAGAGCCTTCATTTGCCGCCGCGCCGCGTCATTGAGTGGAATGACCGGCGTGTCGTCGGCTCCGACGATCAGCAGCGTGGGAGCCCGGACACGTTCGAGCGCCGCTCCAGCCAGGTCAGGGCGACCGCCGCGGCTGACGACGGCCCGGACGCAGTCGGGACGAGCGGCCGCAGCGCGTAGCGCAGCCGCGGCGCCGGTGCTGGCGCCGAACAACCCGATCGGCAGGTCACGCGTTTCCGTTTGCGGCTCGAGCCAGTCGATGGCGCCGGTGAGCCGATCTGCAAGGAGCCCAATGTCGAACCGGAACTGCCTCGTGAATCGATCAACCTCGTCTTCCTCGCGGGTGAGAAGGTCCATCAACAGCGTTCCCAACCCGGCCGCTTGCAAGATCTCCGCGACGTATCGATTGCGGGGAGAGTGGCGGGATGAGCCGCTACCGTGTGCGAAAAGCACCAGCCCTCGCGCCCCGTCGGGAAGGGCAAGGGAGCCTTCCAGCTCGGCAGCAGGGAGTGAAAGACGAACGTCGCGGGGCTCAGGGAGCGGCCGTGGGGAAGGAGTCGCGTTCATCGGGGGCCTCCAAGTGGTGCACAGGGCGATAAGGCTATCGGTGTCGAACGACGGCCGAAGCTGGTGTCGGCTGCAGATGCAGGCTTGCCGTCTCCGGTCTATACGCCGAAGGGCCAGGTCTCCGGCGTTTCATCTGGCGCTTCGAACCCGGGGTCGGCGTCGAGCGGTTCCACGGCGGACGTGCGGTCGGTATGGAACACGGCGTCGAACTGCCTGGGCAGTATGGCGTGGAAATAGTGACTGAATCGCTCCGTTTCTGGTTTGTAGATGACACCGATAGCACGCTCCAGGCGTGGCTGGGCGAGGATTTCAAGCGCCGCACCCTGGTTCCGTAGATCGAGCATGAGGTCAGCCTCCGCAATCGCGGAAGCCTGATGCAGCAGGTCTTCATACGACCCGGGGAGTGCCGGGAGAACCCGGCGTCGGCGCGCCGGACTGTCCCATTCAGACGCCGCTGTCACTGTGCCCTCGTAAGTAGTGAACCCGATGCCATAGGTCTCATCCGGGTGGCGCTCTCGCATGATCTGGCCGACGTTCAGCTCGCCGACCACGCCCATCTCGGTGGCACGAGCGTCGCCAAGGTGCGAGTTGTGCGCCCAGACGGCTATCCGCGCGTAACCGTCCTGCTCGTGTAGGTGCGCGATGAGCGAGTCGATCGTGTCGGCCATGTGTTCGTCTCGCAGATTCCACGAGGAGACGCGGCCGCGGAACATCGAGCGGTAGTAGGCGGCGGCGCTGCGGGCGACCCGCGCGTTCTGCTCGGCGAAGAACTGTTCGTCCACGCCCGAACGTCCGTCACGGCCCCTCAGCTCAGCAGCACGCTGCTGCAGCTCGAGGAGTTGCCCGACGACTTCATTCTCGCAATCCTCGGCGAGACCGAGAGAAACCATCTGCCCATAGACCTGTGGGTTGTCGCCGAAATCGTCGAAGCATGCGT
Source organism: Thermomicrobiales bacterium (assembly GCA_036280495.1). Lineage (GTDB taxonomy): Bacteria > Chloroflexota > Chloroflexia > Thermomicrobiales > UBA6265 > JACCXM01. Next base: position 1,987 of record DASUQU010000014.1, read on the forward strand.
ATCGAGCCCGCGCGCGGGCCGCGGCATCCGGATCGACCTTGTCAAGGTAGGCGACGACCGCCTCGATCGACCGTGAGAGCGAATAGAGATCGATGCCGTAGAAGCCAGTCTTGGGTTTGCCGGGGGGCAGCGCGTCGTTGTAATCGCGTAGCCACTGCACGAACTCGCGGACGTCCTGATTGCGCCACATCCAGCGCGGAAATCGATGAAAGTCTCCGAGAGCTGTTTCCGCGTCCGGATCATCACTTTCACCGCGGACGAAACAGTTGATCCGGTAGGCGTCGGGCCAGTCCGCTTCGACCGCAACGGCATTGAACCCTCGTTCCTCGATGAGACGGCGGGTGACCGCGGCGCGCTGCGCATAAAACTCATGAGTGCCATGCGACGCTTCGCCAATAAGGACGATCTCGGCATGGCCAAGACGCTGCAGTAGTGGAGCAATATCGGCCGCTTCGCCACGGAGCGGTAGTCCGGCGTGAGCGATGGCCTCCGAAGGTGTCGATGGCGCTGGGACAGTGGATGGAGAGTCGGCGGGCTGTTCCAACGTCGTGGCCATCCGGCTCTCGGCGTGGGCGAGGAGGTGACGCACCTCGTCGTCCGTAGTCTGGCCGAAATCGTCGTACCAGAGACCGACGGCGTAAAACGGCTCCGGAGTCTCGGCGCAAACCATCTCGTCGACGACATCGTGCATCGCTTCACAGACAGTACGGGATGCGACCGGTACCGCGCCGACCAGCCAGGCCGGGTTCCCTCCGCGTAAGGCAAGCGCGGCTGCCCGCAGCGTCGACCCGGTGGCCAGCCCGTCGTCGACGAGGATGACGGTCTTGCCGGTGACGTCGGGGGGCGCCAGGGATCCTCGGTACAAGCGCTCGCGACGGGCAAGCTCGCGCCGCTCGTTGGCTTCGACCGCGTCGATGACCTCTGCCGGAATGCGGAGTTCGCGGACGGTGTCCTCGTTCACGACGCGCAATCCCCCGGACGCAATCGCGCCCATGGCCAGCTCTTCATGGCCAGGGACGCCGAGCTTGCGGACGAGGAAGGCATCGAGGG
>DASUQU010000015.1:0-4433 GCA_036280495.1 Thermomicrobiales bacterium
TTGCATGGCGCGTACTGGCACAACAACTTCGGCCAGCGCATGAGCCACGGCTGCATCAACCTGCCGATTCCTGTCTCCGAGTTCCTCTACGGCTGGGCACCGCTCGGTACTCCGGTGACGGTGTACTAGCCTCAGGGGGTGGCGCCTGCGGCTCAGGGGGGAAGGAGGCCGACGGGGACCTTCCTCGTACTCCTCTTCCCCCTTCCCTCCTGAGTCCGCGTAGCGGACGCCACCCCCTGAGGCGGTGAAACCGCCGTCACCCCCTGAAGCCGCTCTGGCGGCTGGCACCCCCTGAGCGCAGCGGCACCCGCTTCAATCCCTCGGATCAAGCCCCATGTCTGTGCCCGGTCGTGAGTCGTCGCTCGGCGCGCCGGCGGCCAGCCATGCCCGGAAGCCGCCGGAAGCGAGGGCAAACTGCCATTCGTCCCACACCTGGAGCGCCATCGCACGGGTCGCGCCCGCACGTGCGCCGGATGCCTGCACGCGAGCGAAGAGCCAGGCCTCGAAAGCGTCCGGGTCTGGATCGTCGGCGACGACCGCTTCCAGCAGCTCCCGCTTGACCTCCATACCCAAGCTGTCCGGGGTCGTATCCCTTTTCCGCCGCTTGCGGCGTCCCTCCGCGGCATCGGTCGCCTGAAGCAGCTGCTGGCAGACCACCGCCGGTCGTGGTGCCAGATCGAGTGCGTGCTTGGCGTCCACTCTCCGACCTTCTCCTTCGTCGTACCCCTGATACCGATCATAGCCGGTCGGAGAGGGCACATGGCGAATCAGGTGATCTCACAAACCGCTGGCGTTCCGCGTTCTATCTCCGTATCAGAAGGGAGACGCTCATGTTCGCCTACACCGCGTGGGACAGTCTGCAGGCAATCGCCGAGCAGTATGATGCCGACCTCGTCATTGGCCCAGAGCAAGGTCTTGGACTGACGCTGCGCCGAGTTCGATCCATCCAACCTGAGGCCATGCGCTGTCTCGGCGAGCGTTTGCGGACCGAACTCGCGGGCCTGCGGGCCCCAGCGGAAGGGCGCGTCTCGGAGGAACCCCTTGCCTGAATCTCCCGTGACGACCTGGGTCGATCGCTACGTGCGGGCCTGGGAGTCGAACGATCCTACCGCGATCGGTGACCTCTTCGCCGACCATGCGCTCTACTACCCGAGACCGGACGGAGAGCCGTGGCGCGATCGTGACGGCATCGTTGCCGGGTGGCTGGAGCGCAAGGACGAGCCGGGAACCTGGGACTTCCGCTACCAGGTTCTGACGGTGACCGCGGACCTGGCGTTCGTGCGCGGTTGGACCCGCTACGTCGAGCCGCCTACGGATTTCAGCAACTTGTGGGTGATCCGGTTCGACGGGGCGGGACGCTGCGTCGAGTTTACCGAATGGTGGATGGAACACGGCCAGTAGGACACGACCGACTGGGGGGGACGGATGAACGCGGCGGAGCGTAAGGCCCTGATCGATCAGTACGAGGACGGCTTCCGGGCCGTATCGGTAGCGCTCGCGGAGATCTCCGAGGCGGAGCTGGAGGCACGCGAGGCGCCGGGTGAGTGGAGCCCGCGGGAGATCGTTCACCACCTGGCTGACAGCGAGATGACCTAGGCCATCCGCCTGCGGCTGCTGATCGCGCAGGACGCGCCGACCATCCTCGGGTACGACCAGGAGGCGTTCGTCCGCCAGCTCTACCCCGACCGTCCGATTGAACCGTCACTGGCTGCCTTCGAGGCGGCGCGGGCGGCCACCGCACCCATCCTGCGCCGCCTCAGCGAGGAGCAGTGGCGGCGGGCCGGCACACACAGCGAGAGCGGCACCTACTCGGTCGAGGACTGGATGCGCATCTACGGCGGTCATGCCCACGACCACGCCGACCAGATCCGCCGCGCGCGAGCCACGGTGGCGGGATAGACGCCCGCAGCACCCTCTTCGCCAAGAGTCATAACCGACGATGACGGGAGACGAAGGAGCCACTCGTTAGCCGGGTTCTCCATGAGGCTCCTCGCGTGACTGCGCCGCAAGCGCAATCTCCTCGTCATCGAGCTGATCTTCTCGTGTCCGCGCCGCAACGTACGCCCCGATAGTGAGCAGGATCAGCGGGCCGAGCGTGATGCAGAAGACGATCCCCAACAGTCCCGCATCTTCCGGGCGCGCCCGGGCCACGATCACCACTCCGAAGACTCCCGTCACCACGAGCAGCGCCAGCGCCCAGAGGGCTGCGCTCGAGGTCACGCAGCCGCGGGCATTGGTGTTGATATCAGGGGGACGGCGCTGGGGCGTGGCTGCCGGGGCGGAGGCCGCGGCGGCAGCTTCCGCCGCCCGCACATACCCGAGTCGCCCATAGGGCAAGCGGATCCGCAGCCAGTCGGCCGATGCCGACGGATCGGCGACCAGATCGAGCTCGCTGCCGGAGGGAAGAATCTCGATGAGCCGCGCCGCGGGATCGGGACGTTCGAAGACGCGCAGACCCTCCGTCGCGTGAAACGCATCGACCAGCGTCGTGCCGCAGGCGGCGCAGTAGTAGCTGGACGCGGGATTGAGCGCACCGCACAGGCCACAGTAGATGACCGTCGATCCCGCGGCGCTGGTCCCCGCGTCCCAAGGATCGCGACTCCCGGTTCCGGAGTTTTCCGCCAAGCCGATTGTCCCGTCTGCCAGCCATCCGACCGCGATCGCTGCCGCAGCGGTCCCTCGTGAACGCCGGCTATAGGAATACCATGCGCGTGCTCCGGCTTGACGCCCGGGGGTCTCGTCAGGGATGCTCCCGCCGCCCTCGGCGAGGTGGCACGAAGGGGCGACGAGGGAGGAGCGGCGTGTGAGCGACCCTGGAATGGATGACCGGCAACGCGGGCGGGAGACTCTCGTCTGCGGTGTCTGTGGCACGTCGAATCTCGCCGGCGATCACTACTGCGCGGAATGCGGCGCACCATTGCCGCAACAGACGCCGGCGGCAGACGGAGAATCACCCGCCGCGCCGCTGACCCTACCGACCGACGTGTCCACTCTCGATGCTTCGCACCGCCTAAAGAATGCGGATCAAGAGAGCGCCGCCTGGATCTTCGGCGCGCGGCCGGCCGCCGTGATTGGCGGGGGATTGCTCCTCCTGCTGCTGGCCGCCGCGCTGCTGACCATCGGCCAGCGCGACGACACCGGCACGATCGTCATGCTCTCGTTCTGCGCCGCACCCCTCGGATTGCTGGTTCTCCTCATCGGAATCGCCCGGTACATCGCCCGCGCGGCGAATCGAGGGGGCTAGGAACTGGCGTTTCGCTCAGTGGGTGTCAGCCGCTCTGCGGCCGCTATCGCACCACCGCGACCGTCTCGGTCTCGGACTTGAGGCGCCGCACTTCGGGGACGACCTCCTCGGCCAGGAGCCGAATGGTTTCGACGTCGTTGCCGTAGACGAAGGCGATAAAGTGCTGCAATCCAGCGCGCATCAGGCGCTCGAAGTGGGCGATCACGTCAGTAGGAGTGCCCGCCACAATTGCATCCCGCGCCAGGTCGCGGACCCAGAGGGGTACAAAGCGCTCGATCTTCTCGGTCAGGTAACCTGCCGTCTTGGCGATGACGAGCGGATACGTCGTATGCGTGCGCAGCACCGACGCGGAGGGTCGACCGAACGTCTGGCTATAGCGATCCAAGACCGCGATACGGCGGCCGATCGCTTCCTCACCCTGGACGCCCCCAGTGTAGACATGCTCACCGAAGTTCGAGGCGTCGGCGTGTTGCGCCACCTGCCGCAGCGTCACCTTCTCTCCGCCACCAGCGATGAGGAGGGGGATCCTCGGAAGCTGCGCTGGCCCGGGTTGCAGGGGAGATGCGCTCACTGCGAAGTGCTTCGGCGCCGGCGGCGCGGGATCCTCACCCCAGAGGTACCGCAGGAGACCGATCGCTTCGTCCAGCGCCTCCTGGCGCTCAGGTGTGCTCCGCCATGGGATGCCCATCTGAACGAACTCCCGCTCGATGTCGCCAATGCCGAGGCCGACGACGAGTCGCCCGCCGCTCATCGCGTCAACATCAAGGGCGGTTCGCGCCAGGACCACCGGATTCTGGTAGTAGACGCAGGCCACCAGGGACCCGAGTCGAATACGCTTCGTCGTCGCGGCCAGCCCGGCCAGAGTCGTCCAGCAACCTGCGGAGGGAACCGGATGGTCGCTGCTCCAGAAGGAGTCGAAACCCAACTCTTCGAGCGCCACGACAAACTCGCTGAGTGCGGGCCAATCGCCTCGCGGGCCGTTGGCTACGCCGAACCGCACATCGGCGGCGCTCTCCTCGACCCAGGGGTGGGTCACCCAGCCCGGCGGACTTGCAGCCGATGCGACCATGACGACGCCCTCCACACCAGGACGAACGAGGACTGAAAATGGCCCGTCCAGCAACTGATCACCGATACCTGAGGTATGAGCACGGTATTCCGGGATGGGGCGTCTGTCAATCTCGGAGCG
>DASUQU010000016.1:0-2664 GCA_036280495.1 Thermomicrobiales bacterium
CGACCCGATGGCGCGCAGCGCAGCCGCGACGCCGCACGTGTCTCCGGCTCGACGCGCCAGGGCCAGACTTCTTTCTAGGTGTATCTGGGCCGACGTTAGGTCCCCCTCCAGCCCAGCCAGCTCCCCCGCCCAGCGCAGAGCGGCGATGCGGTCCGCGTGCGACTCGTCGTCCGCTGGAGAGAGGGCAAGAAAGCTCTCCAGCCACATCCGCCCCTCGGCATTGGCACTGCGCACGTGCCAGAACCCCCCAAGGGCGGCGGCTAGCTGCAACCCGAGCCCATACTTCCCACGCTCTCGCAGCCAGCTGAGAGCAGCGCGTAGATTGGCCCGCTCAGCCTCGAGGCGCGTCAGCCACTCCCGCGGCCGACCAGCCGATATGGCGGCTCCACCCGCCTGGGCCAGCGAGAAGAAGTAGTCAGCATGCCGACGGCTTACTTCGTCCAGCTCTCCGTGGCAAGTGAGCTGCTCCATTCCAAACTCTCGCACCGTCTCGAGCATCCTGAATCGACGCTCGCCATCCGGGTGTTCAACCACCTGTACCAGACTGGCGGCGATAAAGGTCTCCAAGCCCGTCAGGACATGAAGTGTGTTGCGGCCGCAGCTCACCACCTCCGCGGCTTCGAGGGTCCAGCCACCGGCGAAAACGGCGAGGCACCGAAAGAGCGACTGCTCAGACTCTGTCAGCAGGTCGTAGCTCCAGGCAATGGCATCGCGCATGGTGCGCTGCCGGGCAGGCAGATCGCGACTGCCGCCGGTCAGCAACAAGAGGCGTTGCTCGAGACGCTCGAGGAGCGCGGCGGGGGTCAAAACGCGGACCCAGGCCGCGGCAAGTTCGATCGCTAGCGGCAGCCCGTCCAGGCGGCGGCAGATAGCAGCTACGGCCGCGGCATTATCCGTGCTCAACGCAAACGTAGGTTGACTGGCCGCCGCCCGCTCGAGGAAGAGCGCGACGGCGGGGACATGGGCCAATTCCGCGAGTGACGAAGGGCGGTCGCTCACCGGCACCGGCAATGGCGGGATTGACACCTCATGCTCCCCACGCACCCGCAGGGCCGCCCGGCTCGTGGCGATCACCGAGAGATGCGGGCACACGGCAACCAGGGCGGCAATCTGGGGTGCGGCCCCGAGAACCTGCTCACAGTTGTCGAGCAAGAGCAGCAAATGCTTCGGCTCGAGGAATCGAGCGAGAGTGTCAAGCAGCGGTTGTCCGGGCCGCTCGCGCACGCCAAGGGCGGCCGCAATGGTGGGTAGGACGAACTCGGCATTCCGCAAGGGAGTCAGATCGACGAAGACTGTGCCCTCACTGGATGCTCTGGACAGGTGGGCGCCGACCTCCAGCGCGAGCCGGGTCTTGCCAGAACCCCCGGCGCCGGTCAGGGTGACCAACCTGACATCGCGGTCCTGTACCAAAGAGACGAGCGTGGCGAGCTCTCGCTCCCGACCGAGGAGCGGAGTGAGCGGCAGCACGAGCGGGGCATACCTACCAGGAGCGGCCTCCGGCATATCTGACACTGTTCCCGGCCGTGCCGCAGCCAGGAGCGCCTGCCGCTCCGCGTCGCTAAGCGCAAGCGCATCGGCGAGCACGCGCACCGTGGTCAGGTGTGGCGCGCGGCGCACCCCCCGTTCCAGATCGCTGATCCCGCGTAGGCTCAAACCGGAGCGAATGGCCAGCTCTTCCTGAGACAAAGCCGCAGTGGTGCGCAGATGGCGCAGAAGATCGGCGAACGAGGTGATGGCGCTGCTCATGGCACCCCTCCCGACGACGCGGCGCGATCGACCATGCACCTCAAGTGCATGAAATCGGATCGTAAACCATATGAGAGTAAGATGAAAAGACCATTGCGTGGGTATTGCGTGGGCAATGCGCGTAGTGCCGGGGGGAGTCACGGCGCAGACTGGTGACTCGGGAATATTGCACCCGAAGCGGCCCTGACCCCGACGCCCCCGGAGGATCGACCATGGAGTTCCACGCCTTGCTCGCGCTCTCACTTCCAATCCTCCTGCAAGACGCACTGATCGTCGTCGGCGCCAGCGTTGCACTGCTCGCCAGCCTCGCCTTCATCAACCTCGGGATCCTGCTGCCGGGCTTACTCACGTCGCTTGGCGGGCCTCAGCCCGACCAACGCGGTGTATTCCTAGAGTTCGGCCCGGCCGGCGCACCAATCATCTCCGAACCAGCGCCGCCTCAAGCAACAGATGAGCCGACACCCGGTCCTTCTCCGCGACCAGTGCGACCACAACTCCGGCATCGCATTTGGCGTGGCATGGCTCTACACCCGGCTCCCGCAAAAGCGGTCAGGTCCGCTGCCCCCCGCAGTCGTCCGTAGCCCTCCCGCTGGGGCTGCAGACGACCTGACGCGCGGGCGGTCGTGCACTCGACAACACGCCGCGCGGTCACGAGACGCCGGCTCGCTCGGCTCAAAAGGGGCACCTGATGGCGGCAGAAGTGCTGCAACCTACGATCGACCCTCTGCCAGCGGTTCCGTCCAGCGTCACCACCATCACGGCTCGATGGCGCTGGCTCTCGATCGCCTCGGTCCTCCTGGCGGCATGCTGCTGGGCGACACAGGGTGTGGCTTATCAGTTGATCCTCGACGGCATCCAGACCGATGGCCTGACTGTGGTGACGCTTCGGGCCATCACGGCCACGGCGGTGCTTTGGGG
>DASUQU010000017.1:0-2345 GCA_036280495.1 Thermomicrobiales bacterium
GCGCCGCTGGCGACCCCCGGCCTGATGGCGACGGCGGCCATTATCTTTGTCTTCTCGTTGGGCTTTTACGTGACGCCGCTTTTGCTGGGCGGTCCGCAATCCGCATTCGTGGCGACCTTGATCAATCGTCAGATCTTCTCAATGTTCGACTACCCGGGTGCCGCCGCGTCAGGGACGATCCTCCTGGCCGCCGCACTCGTAACGCTGGCATCTGTTTGGTTGCTGGTAGGGCGGGAGCGACTTGAACGCGCCATTGTCTAGACAGGCGTCGAAGCGGCGGGGGGAGCGAATCCTCGATCGCGTCGTGGGCCTGCTCGGGCGGCTCGTGCTCTTCGGCACGCTAATTTTCCTCCTTGGTCCCGCCATTGTTGTGGTGATACTTTCCTTCTCCAACGCCGACTACATCAGTTTTCCTCCGCCATCATGGGGGTTCCGACAATACATCGCCCTGGCTGGGGCTGAGATGTGGCTCGACTCGATCTGGCTCTCGGTGCGCCTCGCGGTGCCGACTGCGATTCTCTCCGTGGTTATCGCCGTGCCAACCGCTTTTGCGATTTACCGCACGCCGTTGCCCGGAGGTCAGATCCTCAGCCTGGTTGGACTCCTCAGCCTCATCGTGCCGATCTCGGCCTACGCCGTGGCGATGTACGGCGTGTACGCGATATTCGGGCTGATCGGCACGACACTCGGCATCATCCTGGCGCACACGGTGCTCGCGTTCCCGCTGGTTTTGATCGTGACGACCGCAGCCTTGGGTCGAATTCCCCGCGAGATCGAGTTGGTCGCAATGACCCTTGGGGCGTCACGGCTGCAAGCGTGGATCGGGATTACCGGTAGGCTCCTTATCCCAGCTCTGATCACCGGGTTCGTGTTCGCCTTCCTAGCGAGCTTTGACGAAGCCGTGTTTATCAATTTCTTGGGAGGGCCCGGGTTGGTCACGCTCCCGAAAGCGATCTTCGACTCCGTCCGGTTCGGTGTCGACCCGCTCATTACCGCCATCGCGACGCTGCTGATGCTCGTGAGCGCGACCGTGGTCGGCGTTGCCACCTCATTGGAGCAGCGTTCGTGACGACGGCATGGAGTGCAGAGCCGACATCAGCGGTCGAGAGGAGCAACCTTGCAGGCGCTACGGTCAGGATCCGCAACCTCGTCAAACATTTCGGGAAGGTCGTCGCCGTCGATGACGTTGACCTCGGTGTTAATGCCGGCGAGTTCCTGACGGTTCTCGGACCGAGCGGATCGGGCAAGACGACGATCTTGAAGCTCCTAGCCGGGTTCGATACTCCGTCGGCCGGTCGAATTGAGCTGGACGGCGAAGACGTGGCCTGGATGCCGCCAGCGGAACGCAACATTGGCATGGTCTTCCAGAACTATGCCCTCTTTCCGCACATGACCGTCGCTGACAACGTCGGGTATGGGCTGAAGATGCGCCGCTGGCCGGCTGCCGCGCGGCGCGAGCGGATCGACGAGATGTTGCGGCTGGTGCGCCTCGAGGGGATGGGCGACCGCCAGCCCCGCCAGCTCTCCGGTGGCCAGCAGCAGCGCGTGGCGCTGGCCCGGGCCCTCGCCTTCGGTCCCAGCGTGCTCTTGATGGACGAGCCGCTCGGCGCGCTCGACAAGGCGTTGCGGCTCGAGATGGGCGAGGAGATCCGGCGGATCCACCGCGAGACCATGACCACCGTGATCTACGTCACCCACGACCAGGAAGAGGCACTCGCCCTCTCTGACTGGGTGGCGATCATGCGGAATGGCCGACTCGTGGCCCACGGCACCCCGGAGGAGCTCTACCGGCGGCCGCCGTCTGAGTTCGTGGCGACCTTCTTTGGCGGCTGCGACCTCTTCCCGGTCCTCACGATTGAGACCCGGGAGGGGGTACGGCACCTGCGGCTGGCGGACGGAATTGCCCGGCTTCCGGCCGGCGATGACGCCGGTCCTGAGGGGCACCTCCTGGCAGTCCACCCCCACGACCTGCGGGTCGCGGCCGCAGGCCTGGGCGGCGGCCTTGGGTTGGAGGTCCGCGCCCGGGTGCGCGAGACGCTCTTCATGGGCGATGGCGCCCAGATCACCTGCGACGTGGCGGGGGTGGAGAAAGTGGTCGCGCGTGACAAGTCGCGGCTGGCCGAGCGCGTGCGGGCGGGGGATGAGGTGATCCTGGTCGCCGACGCGAACGACCTGACACTGATCCCGCGCGATGTCCCCGCCTCGAGTACAGCCGTAAGACATCCGAGGAGCAGGGAGGAGACGGGCCGACGTGAACCTGGCGTTCGATCTCGATGTCTATGGTGAGCGGCAGCGGCGGGTGCTCGACCGCATGCGTGAGCAGGGGCTCGACGCGCTTCTGGTCA
>DASUQU010000018.1:0-3429 GCA_036280495.1 Thermomicrobiales bacterium
TTTCTCAACGATCATGAGCCATCCTCTGTAAACATCAGCGTCCCAGTTGAGACCCCAGAAGTTCATCAAGTTCATCAAGTTCGCGAAGTTCAGCTCCCATCGCCTCGCTATTCCAGAACGCTCCGGCGCACATGCGCATCCGGTCGCTTGTCGAGATCGGGAAGAAGCTCGGTGCCGAGACCGGAGCCGGGCGGCGCGGCGATGGTGCCATCGGCGATGTCCGGGAGGGTGGTGACGAGCTCCCGGTACCAGCCGCTGTAATAGGCGCGCACCGTCTCCTGGATCAGTGCGTTCGGCGCGTTGATCGAGAGGTGAGTCGAGGCCACCAGCACGATCGGCCCCGTGCAGTCGTGCGGCGCTATCGGGAGCTGGTGTGCCTCGGCCATGGTGGCGATTTTCTTCGCCTCTGAGATGCCCCCGCACCACGAGATGTCGAGCATGGCGATCCCGACCGCGCCGCGCTCGAACGCCTCGCGGAACCCCCAGCGAGTGGCAATCGTCTCACTCAGCGTCACCGGCACGTGAGTCCCGGCGGCGAAGGTCGCCAGGGCGTCGAGGTTGTCCGAGCGGAGCGGGTCTTCGTACCAATAGGGTTCGAATTCCTCCAGCGCCCGCGCGATGCGCCGCGCCGTCGGCAGGTTCCAAAGCCCGTGCAACTCGACCATGATGTCCATTTCGAGCCCGACCGCGGCGCGAATCTGACGGAAGGGCTCCAGCGCCCGGTCGAGGCCACCGGCCGAGATATCGTGGCCGCCGCTCGCCTCGGCGTACGGGTCGAACGGCCAGATCTTCATGCCAGTGATCCCCTGCTCGCGCAGGCTGAGCGCCAGCTCGCCGGCCCGGTGCAGAAAGGCGTCCAGATCCTCGTACGGGCCCTCGGCCTCCTCCGCCATCTCCGGCAGTCCCCAGTTGCCGACCTCCTGCTTGGGCCGTGCCCGCACGTAGCGATAGCCGGCACAGGTGTTGTAGATGCGGATCCGTTCCCGGCTGGGACCTCCCAGCAGCTGGTAGATCGGCTGACCGACCCAGCGGCCGAAGAGGTCCCAGAGCGCGATGTCGACCGCCGAGTTGCCGCGCCCCTCGACGCCGCCGGAGGCGTAGCCGACGTACGGGGTCAAGGCCCGCGCATGCTTGTCGATGTGGAGGGGATCCTTCCCCAGCAGGTACGGCGCGACCGACTCGTGGATGTACGCCTCGACCGCCTCGGCCCCGAAAAACGTCTCACCGAGCCCGGTGACACCTTCATAGGTGTGCACCCGCACCCAGAGGAGATTCGGGAACTCCCCGAGCCGCAGCGTTTCGACCGCGCTGACCTTCACGAGCTGCCTCCGTAACTCCTCCCTCATCCCCAACCCCCTCTCCCGTCGGAGCCAGGAGAGGGGGCTCTTGCACCTCGCTCTCGGCTCCCTTCTCCCCGCTCCGAGGGGCCGGGTACTCGCATAGCGGGTGGCGTCGGGGATGAGGGGTCGTGGCCGGGATGGGGGTGAGGGTTCTAACCTTCGAATTGCGCCTCCCGTTCAACAACCTCGCCGATATTCGAGGCATCGACCACCTCGGCGCCGGTGTCGTAGGAGAAGGGCGGGTAGCCGTTGTCGATCGCCATGTGGATCAGCGCCGAGGTCACCCAGCCCTGCGCGAAGGGGTTCTGGGCGATCGACCACTGCGCCAGTCCGTTCTCGATCGCGTCCAGCACACCAGGAACGAGGTCGAAGCCGCCGTTGGCGAACTTGCCCTGCAGACCCGCCTGCTCGATCCAGGTGGCGGTATGCCAGTGGACGAAATCGGCGTGGGCGAACCCGACGATGTCGTCGCCTCCGGCCGCCCACCGGGCGTCGAGCTTGGCGATCGCCTCCGCCGCGTCGGTCGACGTGGTGAGATCCTCCGTCGTGTAGCTGGTACCGTTTTCCTCGTTGTACTGCGCGATGCCCTGCCGTGCGCCCTCCATGCGGGCGTCGAGCGCGCTGTGACCGGGAGCGATCGTGCCCAGGATGATGATGCCGTCGTCGCGTCCCGTGATCTCCTTGGCGTGCGTGGCGGCGTTGCGACCGCTCACGATCCCCGCCGGGATGAACTCCTGGCCGACGTAGGCGACTCCGAGGTCCTGATACCCCTCGCTGGCCGTGTTGTAGAGGATGACGAAGATCCCCTCGTCCTGGGCGGCGCGAATGGCGTCGTCGAACTGAGTCGTGTTGACCCGGGTGAAACCGACGGCCGCCGGTTTGGCGGCGATGGCGTCGAGCTGGTATTGCAGCGTCGCCACCTCGTCGTGCTTCGGCGGCCCGATCCACTGCGTCTCCCAGCCGGCCAGCGCCCCGAACTGCTCGAGCCCGGCGCGCACCGGGACGAAGAACGGGTTGTCGTCATGGGTGACGAAGATGACCTTGTTGTTTCCCTCTTGCCGCCGCGGCGCGGCAAGGCTCCCCGCGGCGAAGGGAAGACCTGCCGCCGCACCGATCCCGAGCGCGCCACCGCGCGTGAAGACGTCGCGTCGTGAGAGCGTCATTGCTACTCCTCTCTGTTGGCCGTCGGCTGTTGGCTATTGGCTATCGGCTTCAAGAGAGGCGATTCTCCTTGCCGATTTCTGAAAGCCAATCGCCAAGAACCAGTAGCCAGTAGCCACAAGCCAATAGCTAATAGCCCCGTCTAACCTCCTTTCGCATCCACGCTTAGAGCCCTTGCCGGCGGCGCACGGTGACGTCGAGCAGCACCGCCAGGATGATGACCGCGCCTTTGGCGATCGGCTCACTGTCTTGCTGGGCACCGAGCAGCACCAGACCGGTCGTGATCATGCCGGTGATCGCCGCGCCGAGGAACGTGCCGAAAACACTGCCGATGCCACCGAAGAGGTTCGTGCCGCCGATGACGACGGCGGCGATGACGTCGAGCTCGTACCCCGGTCCGTACCCGCGCGAGACGCCGTGCACCCAGCCGATAAGGATCGATGCCGCCAGCCCGGCCAGCGCCCCGACGATGACGAAGCAGAGCAGCTTCACCCGCCGCGTATCGATACCTGCGTTGCGCGCGGCGAGCTCGTTGTCACCCGTGGCGTAGACGTGGTAGCCGAACTTGGTCCGGCTCAGCACGAAGGAGGCGATCAGCACGACGCCGAGCATCCAGAGGATCTGCACCGGGATCTCCCCGAACAGACGACCTGCCGTGACCTGATCGAACTGCGGCGACCGCCCGATCGGAGGGGTGCGGATCCAGACCAGCGCGATCCCCCGCAAGATCCCCAACATGCCGAGGGTGACGATGAACGACGGGATCCGGAAGCGGGTCGTGAGAAACCCATTGACGGAGCCGATCCCCGCGCCGATCGCAATGACAGCCGGCATCGCGACCCAGGGCGGCCACTGCCAGTCGAAGAGCATCTTCGAGATCGTCAACGCCAGCAGCCCGTACATCGCTCCGATCGAGAGGTCGATCTCC
>DASUQU010000019.1:0-12251 GCA_036280495.1 Thermomicrobiales bacterium
CTGGCGGTGACGCGCTTGTCGCGACCCGTGAGGGAGTCGTCACCTACCTCACCGGCTACACGACCGCCACCTGGTTGAATCACTCACGCCCGATCGTCGCCGTCCTCACCCAGAGCAGACTCGACGTCGTCTGTGCCGAGACGGAGGCCGACGCCGTTCGCTCACGCGTACCGGGCGTCACCGTGCATCCGTACGTCGAGCTGCGTTCACCGGATGGGTTCAGCGGACTGCCCGACGGTGCGATCCAGTTCACTCCACACGCCTGCCAGGTGCTGGCCACCTTGCTGAGAGAGCTCGGTGCGCAGACTATCGGGGTCGACGCGTTGGGCGCGGTGCACCCGCCAACGTCGCGGATCGTCGATCTCCTGCCGGCAAGCCTGGAGCGCTTCGACGCGTCGAGCATGGTCTGGGCGTCGCGTCTCCGCAAGAGCGCCTGGGAAATCGAGCGGATGCGGGCCGCGAGCAACGTCCTCGAACGCGCCTTCATGGACCTGCGCGCCGCGCTGCGACCGGGGATGAGCGAGCGCGAGATCCACAGCATCCTCGCCGCCGCGAGTTTCACCCATGGCGCGCACCGTCTCGGCTACACGATGGCTGTCGCGGGTGTCGAGCGCGGTCTGTTCGGCGACCCGACCGCGCGACGCTGGCAGAAGGGCGAGGTGCTGTTTGTCGACGGCGGCGTCGTGGTCGACGGGTACTGGGCCGACTACTGTCGCATGTACACCGCCGGCGCTCCCACGCAATCCCAGCGTGACGACTATGATCGCGCCGTCCGTGCCCTCGACGCCGCGGTAGAGCTCGATGCCGCTCACACCGCGAGCAGTCTTGGTCGCGCGATCGGTTCCGCGCTGGATCTGCCTCCCGGTGGCGTCGGGTTCGGCCGTTTTGGTCACGGTATCGGACTCTACATGCCGGAGCCGCCCTCCCTCCACCCGGATGATCCCACGCCGCTCGACGATGGCGTGGTGCTTTGCGTCGAGCCGGCTTACCTCGGCTCGACTGGCAACTATGTCGTCGAGGAGGAGCACGTCGTCACCAACGGGCGACTAAATCGCATCTCGCCCGTGGCGCCGAGAAGTCTGATCGAGATTTAGCGCGTGGCCCGGAGAACTGCTCGACTCCGCGAGCAACGATCGTTGCTAATCCTTGCCGAGCCGGCGTTCCAGGCCACGCAGCAGCATGAGCAGCGCGGCCTCCGTCGAGGCATCGGTCACGACGTTCCGGCCTCCGGGGAAGTGGAACTCCTCCGTGGTCACGCCATTGGGACTGGCGAGAGCGATGTAGACGAGACCGACCGGCTTGCGCTCCGTTGCTCCGCCCGGTCCCGCGATGCCCGTGGTAGCGACCGCGACGTCGGCGCCGAACGCGCGCCGCGCTCCCTCAGCCATCTCTCGGGCGCACTCGGCGCTGACCGCGCCGCGAGTCGATAGCGTCTCCGAGGAGACGCCAAGGAGTGACGCCTTCGCCGCGTTGGAGTAGGCGACGATGCCGCCGAGGAAGTAGCCGGATGAACCAGAGATAGCAGTGATCCGGGCCGAGACGTTGCCACCGGTGAGCGATTCCGCCGTCGCGACTGTGATGAGCGATTGGCCGCCGCCCGGTGGAGCGAGCAGGGCGTTGATACGCATCTCCGCCATCGCTTCGGCGTCGCCCGCCTCAGTGTCACCCGTGTCGATCATGTCACCATCTCCGACGGCTGCCACTAGCTCGTTCCGTTCGAGTCGGATGAGGACGCGCTCTCTGCCCCTTCGCTACCGTCCCCGAACTCGACCGCGAAACGGCGGCTGACCACTTCCTGAATCCCGCTGGAGACGCGGCGGAATCGGCGACAGAGATCGCGAGCCTGCGGCGTGAGGCGGCTGCCGCCACCGTCCAGT
Organism: Thermomicrobiales bacterium; assembly: GCA_036280495.1. GTDB lineage: Bacteria > Chloroflexota > Chloroflexia > Thermomicrobiales > UBA6265 > JACCXM01. The sequence continues at coordinate 1,878 of DASUQU010000019.1, forward strand.
CCGCCACTCTCGCTGTCGAGGAGGCGGAAGCCGATCTCGCCTTCGGTCGCCTTCACCCGTTCCCAGGCGGTGCGATAGGGAACATCGAGCGCCTCAGCGGCCCGGCTGAGCGAGCCGTGAGTATCGATCGCCTCGAGCAGGTCGACTCGCCACTCGGAGAGGACGACGCTCCCCTGGCCTCGGCGCTCGATCCAGATTTTGGAACGGATCTCCAACGGACCACCCCGTTCGGACTGATCCCGCATAACGGCGCCCTTCTCGGCCACTCCCTCGTTCTTCGCAAAGTGACGGTATCACAGCGATTTTCGGCGAACAAGCGAGGGGCCGTGGCGGAAAGACCCTTGACCGTCCTCCCCGATCCCGGCAGGATGCTGCCACACGACAATCCAGCGAGACCCGTGGAGTGATCCGCAACGGCACGGACGCGCGTCTGCAAAAGGACGGAGGGACATCTGCCATGGCATTCGGCTATACCGGCAAGATTCTGGTCGTGGACCTGAGCAACGGCACCATCAGCGTCGACGAGCATGACGATGCGTGGTACCGCAAGTACATGGGCGGGGCGGCGCTCGCCATGGACTACATCCTGCGCGAGGTCCCGCCAAAGGCCGATCCCTTGGGACCCGACAACGTTCTCGTCTTTGCCTGTGGCCCCCTGACAGGAACCGCGATCTCCGGTCAGAGCCGGATGAGCGTCAACTGCAAGAGTCCCCTTTCCGGTCTGATTGGCGATGCCCAGGTAGGGGGATTTTTTCCCGCCGAGCTGAAGATGGCGGGGTTTGATGCGGTCGTCGTCAAGGGGAAGTCGCCTCATCCGGTCTACCTCTGGATCAAGGACGGGCAATACGAGCTTCGTGATGCTTCGCCGTACTGGGGCATGGGTACCGGCGTGTTCGAGGACACCATCATGGCTGAGCTTGGAGACAACAAGCTGCAAACCATGACCATCGGCCGCGCTGGCGAGAATCTGGTGAAGTTCGCCTGCCCGATCACCTTCACGTCCCGCGCTCCGGGGCGGACCGGCACCGGCGCCGTGATGGGGAGCAAAAACCTCAAGTCGATCGTGGTGCGTGGCACCGGCAAGGTGGCGGTCAAGGATCCTGACGCTCTCAAGAAGCTGACGCAATGGGGCGCCAAGAACGTGCGTGTCAACGTCGCCATGGCCGGCTTACAGAAATACGGGACTGCCGAAACGGTCCTTGCTCAGCAATCCGTGGGAGGTTTGCCGACACACAACTGGGATAGCGGCGTCTTCGATCAGGCTGAGGAAATCTCCGGTGAGCGGATGTACGACACCATCTTGCTCAAGAACGACACCTGCTACGCCTGTGCGGTCCGCTGCAAGCGGGTGGTCGAGGTCAAGGAGCTTGGGGTCGAGGGGCGCTACGGCGGTCCGGAGTACGAGAACCTGGCGACGCTCGGCTCCTACTGCATGGTCTCCGACCTGGACCGGGTGGCGCTGGCCAACCAGATCTGCAACCAGGAAGGGATGGACCCGATCGCGGTGGGCGCGACTATCGGCTGGGCAATGGACGCCTTTGCCAAGGGCGAGATCACGCTCGACGACACCGGTGGCATGCCAATCCTCTGGGGTGATGCCGAGACGATGGTGAAGCTGACGGAGATGATAGCCACCCGTGAGGGGTTCGGCGACGTGCTGGCCGAGGGGATGAATGGCGCCTCCCGGAAGTTGGGGGGTAAAGGTGGGGAGCTGATCACCACGGTCAAGGGAAACGCCCTACCGGCGCACATGCCGCAGGTGAAGCGCTCGCTGGCGCTGATCTACGCGGTCAATCCCTTTGGCGCCGATCACCAGTCGAGCGAGCACGATCCGGGGTACGCGCCGGACTCCGATGAAGAGAGCCTGCGCCGGCTGGCGCTGCTCGGTCTGACCGATCCCCAGGATCCGATGAACCTCTCCGACGAAAAAGTGCGCTTCGCACTCATCACCCAGCAGTTCTACTCGCTGCTCGACTCCGCGTCGGTCTGCCAGTTTGTCTACGGTCCGGCCTGGCAGCTCTATGGACCGGACCATCTCTCGGAGGCACTCAACGCGGCGACCAGCTGGAATACCTCGGTCGACGAGCTCGTCGATGTCGGTGCGCGCAAGCTGACCATGCAGCGGCTCTTCAACGCGCGAGAGGGCGCGGGGCGGAATGAGGACAAGCTGCCCAAGAAGCTGTTCAAGTCGCTGACCGGGGGTCCCTCGGACGGTCTGCACGTCACCGAGGAGCAGATGGAGCAGGCGCTGAATCGCTACTACGCGATGGCCGGCTGGGACAAGGCGACCGGCATGCCGACCGAGGCGTCGCTGGACCGCTACGGGCTCGATTGGGCAACGTATACCGCGGGAGCGCACCCGCTGCCGCACACCGGCGGACTCAACTTGCCGGCGGGGTCGACGGCGTCGAAATAGAGGGTGTTGCTTCGCTCAGGGGGTGCCGGCGGTTTCACCGCCTCAGGGGGTGTCGCCTGCGGCTAAGCGGGGAAGAAGACCGAGTACAACTGTCATCGTGCTCCTTCCTCCCTTCACCGCCTGAGGGAGCGCAGCGACACCCCCTCCGTCGAAGCCGGCACCCCCTGCAATGGGGCGCATGAAGGTGACTTCCGCGCCGTCGGCGAGGGGTGCGCCGCGGTCGGCTTGCTTGCCGTCGATGAACGCGCGGGTCTGCTTGAGGATCATCCGGGTCTCATCGTCGCCATCCGTGATCGCGGCGTAGAGATCGGTAACGGTCGCGCCGTCGGGCATCTCGACCTGATGCGCCTTGCGGCGCAGCATGTCGCCGATGATGCCGTGATACCTGACGGTGACGATCATGGGTCGTTACCTCAGACCCCGGTTTCGGAGCGCAACCGCAGATGGCGAATCACCTCGTCGCGCGTCAGCAACCCGGCCAGCCGGCTGCCGTCGAACACTGGCAACTGCAGCAACTGGTTGGCGTCCATGAGCTGGACCGCGGTCAGCAACTCGTCGTTTGGACCAACCCGCGGCAGATCGGTCAGTGGTGTCATCACGTCGCCGATAGTCGTCTGGTCCCAGTCCGCGCGCGGCACATTCGAGACGTCGCGCAGGCTGAGGACTCCGACCGGGTTTCCAGCAGCAGTGACGATGAATGATGCCTGACCCTGGCCAAGAATGTGCCGTTCGACAAGGTCCTGCATCGTCAATCCAGCCGGGATTTCCGGCTCACGAACGATCCCCATGACCTGGGAGACCGGAATTCCGGCAAGCTGCCCCTGCTGCAAGAACACTCGCTTCTCGGTCGTCGCCGCGTTATGCAGGATAAAGCCGATCAGGATGTACCAAATACCGCTGAAGACGTCTCCCCGGAAGACACCAAACACGCCGAGCCCGATCAATCCGTAGGCGATGATCTGGCCGGCCGTGCCGGCGACCTTGACGCCTGTTTCCTGTTTCCCGCTGAGCCTCCAGACGATCGATTCCAGGATGCGACCGCCATCGAGGGGATAGCCAGGCAGCAGATTGAACAGCGCCAGGATCATGTTGATGTAGGCCAGCCATTGTGACGACGCGCCGAAATAGCCGCGATCGGTGAACGCCTGGTTGAGCCCATAAAAGATGGCGGCAAGGACGAGGCTGGAAGCGGGACCAACGGCGGCGACGCGAAACTCCGTCCCAGGCGTCCTTGGCTTGCCCCCGATCTGCGCGATGCCGCCGAAGATATAGAGGGTGATGCTGACCACGGGGATCCCGTTTCGTCTCGCCACCCAGGCATGAGCCAGCTCGTGGAGCAGAATCGAAGCGAAAAAGAGGAGCGCAGTAAGCAGTGCCGTCAACCAGAGGCCAATGGCACTCAATTCCGGGTATGCGTCCGCAAGCAGGCCTTCCGGACGCGCCAGCGTCCAAGTCACCAGGGCGAGGATCAGAAACGTACTGGGGTTGATCTGGATCGGGATGCCCCAGGCGTGTCCGATCGTAATATTGCCGTCGCCTCTGCCCTTCATGGAACGTGGCCTGCCTTGCGAGCCGTCGTCACCGGCGCGGGTAGCTGCAGGAAAACACCTCGAGAAGCCCGAGACGATCGTCCCGGGCTCATCGTAGCGCAGGAACTCACCCCGCGCAGGAATGACGTTTCAGGATTACGCAGCGGGTGCCATGGACCTCGACCACAGATGCTCGAGGATCGCAACCCGCGGCAGCAAGTATCCGCCCCTCTGGCCGGGAGCGATCCCGGTGACCCAACCGTCTCGCTCGTACCACTCAATGCCGCTTCCACCGGCGGCAAGTGCGCTCAACGCATCGGGGGTTCCGTCCGGGCGCTCGAGGCTGGGCTCCCAGAACCCGGCCAGCCACTCCGCGAAACCTGACGCGGCGGGATCACCACGCCCGAGCGCCCCGTAGCAGGCGGACCAGGCACTGGCGATGAGCCGCGCGCACGAGGCCTCGGTCCATGGCAACGGCGTCAAATCACTTCTCACTGACATTACCCCTTTGAAGTTCCCGGGTGTCATCCCGAGGGGCGACGACTCTCGTCAGACCCCGCTCGCGGCGAGCGCCGTGCTCCTGCAAGCACGGCGCTCAAAATTTCACAACACTTCCGCTGGAGCCGCGAGACTCCAGAATTAGTCGCGGTTCATCCCGCTTACCAAGCTCACGTAGTAGAGGAGCGAGAGCACCGAGGCGGCAAACCCTGCCACGTAGGTCCAGGCCGCGGCATTCAGCACCGCTGCCACGCCCGAGGCTTCCTCGCCGCGCTGCAGACCGCCATCAGTCAGACCAAGGTTGGCCAGCGCCTCTTTCGCGCGCCGGGAAGCGTCGAACTCCACAGGCAGCGTGATCAGGGCAAAGACCGTCGCCAGGGCGAATAGGACCACACCGATCCAGGCGAGCTGTGCGATCTGCAACAAAAGACCGGCGATGAGGACGAAGACGCCGAGTGAGGAGCCGATGTTGACCGCCGGCACGATCGCTGTCCGGAACTGCAGCGGGGCATAGGCCCGCGCGTGCTGAATAGCGTGTCCCGCCTCATGGGCGGCGATACCCATGGCTGCGATGCTCGGCGTGCCATAGACCGGCTGCGAAAGGTAGAGCGTGCGATTGCGCGGATCGTAGTGATCGGTCAGCTCGCCCTTGGTTGCCTCCACGGGCACGTCATAGAGGCCGTTGGCGTCGAGGACGCGGCGAGCCACCTGCGCGCCGGTCATGTTGACCGCGTTGCGCACCTTGCTGAACTTGGCGTAGCTCCCACGCACCCGGGTCTGGGCCCAGAGCGTCAGCAGCAGCCCCGGGATCATGAACACGAAGTACATCGGATCGAAGACCATCGCCTGTGACCTCTTTCTCTCATGAGCGGCATCATCGCCGCTGGCGAAGTCCGACTTCGCCGGTTTCCAGCCACATCCCGGCCGGTTGAGTCTACGGCTTTTCCGCCGTGATTGTCTGGACTACCGGAACGCTCCCGCTCGGCATTCCACTGATTCAGAGTTCAGCACGGCCGCTACCGAGAGGGCGGGCGAGACGACGTAGCTCCATTTTGGCCAGCTCGAAACGCCGGAGCATTGCCCTGCAACCCTCTGCTTACGAAACGTCCGCGCATCACCACAGGTTCCATGATCACCGTGCGGGCCGGTCGCGGCGCACCACCTGGCCATCTGGATCGACTTGCAACGCGGCTCCCGCGATACCCAAGAACAGACCGTGCTCGACGACGCCCGAGATGGCTTTGACGGCGGCGGCGAGTTGCGACGGATCGGCTATCGATCCAGTCGTGCAGTCCAGGATGACACCGCCATTATCCGTGACCCAAGGTCGATCTGGCTCATCGTCCGGCGTCCGCAAATCGGGAGCAAGCCCGATATTTTCCAATCGCTTTGCAGTCTGCGACCAGCCGAAGGCGACGATCTCGATTGGTAGCGGCGTCCGCGCGCCCAGCTGATCGACGCTCTTTTCCGTGGTTGCAACCAGCACATAATCGTCACATGAGAGAGCAACGAGCTTCTCGCGGAGGAGTGCGCCGCCGCGGCCCTTGATGGCGTCAAGTGCGGGATCGATCTCATCGGCGCCGTCGATACCGAGGTCGAGGCGATTGGTCTCGTCGAGCGTGGCTAGCGGAATGCCGAGATCACGGGCAAGAACTTCCGTGCGATGCGAGGTTGGGACACTGGTGAAATTCAGGCCGCCGGCGACGCGGCGTCCCAGCTCGCGGGTGACTACGTCGGCCGTCGAGCCGGTGCCAAGGCCGACCATCATGCCGGGCACGACCAGATCGGCGGCGGCGACCGCGAGCCGCTTCAAGCGCTCGGACAGTTCCATCCTAGCTCTCTCGATGAAGGAGCTTCGCCCCGGCGTCCTCATCAACCAGCCAGCAGAGTCTGCTGTCAGGCAGGGTAGGCCGGATCAATTGCGCTGGGAAACTCGCCGGCAGCGCCGGCCCCTCGAGGACGGCCTCCAGCGTGTCGGCTTTTCCCGGTCCACCGACGAGGAAGAGGATCTCGCGGCCGGCGTTGAGCACCGGGGCGGTGAGTGTCAGCCGGCTGGAATCCATTCTTGGCACGTAATTGGCCATGGCCAGGCGTCCATCGGCGACAAGAGCGCGGGTGTTCGGAAAGAGCGACGCCGTGTGCCCGTCCTCTCCCATACCGAGCAGCACCAGGTCGAAGCGAGGAATCCCATTGGGCTCGCTGAATTGCTCGCGCAGGAGGGTCTCGTAGGCGGCGGCGGCTTCCTGCGGAGAATCGGCGGTCGTATCCCAGGGGTGGACGTTGCCCAGAGGGATCGGCACCAGGTCGAGGAACCCGCGCCTGGCCTCACCCGCGTTGCTCTCCGGTGACGCGAGCGGAACCCAACGCTCGTCGCCCCAGAAGATGTGGACGCGATCCCAGGGAATCCGCGAGCGGTACGGTTCGCGCGCCAAAATGGAGCCCATCTGTTTCGGGGTGGTGCCGCCGGAGAGCGCGACGAAAGTGACCCCGCGCTCGGCGACAGCCAGCTCCACCGCGCGTGCGAAGTGTTCGGCTGCCGCCCTCGCTAACGATGACCCATCGGGGACGACGACCACCTGCCCGCGGGGTCCGAAGTCGAGCGTCGAGCCCTCACCCCTCGCCCCTTCTCCCATTGCCGAGCCGTCTTCCATCACCGCACTCTCGCTCCTGTGAAACCCTCGGGGGCCATGTCAGCGGCGAATGCCAGCGCGGCTTCAAAGACGGGGTCGCGGCCGAAGACTCGTAACTCCTCGCCCAGGAGCTCGGCTTCGGTAGGTAGAGGCGCGAAGACGGTGCGAACCATATTCGGCATCTCCGGGCTGTCGCTGGTGGTCGAGATTTCGTTGCCGTCGAGCCGCTCGACGGTGAAGAATCCGGACTTGCCGCCATCGGCCGCGAGGCGGACATCGAGCAGAGTCGAAGCGGCGAGGGGCTTGGCGGTGGGTCTCAGCGTGAGCGTCACCTCGCGTTGCCTGCCGGCGGTCCCGGCGCGTAGTGTCGCCCGCCAGACATTCGGGTCGCCTCGTACCGGTAGCAGCTCACCTGGCGTGCGCCAGTTCAGACGCGAGCCGAGCCACCCGGCGAAGAGGAGCGCACCCGTGAACCCGGACCAGCGACTGGGAGAGTTGGCATAGGTCACTGTCGCCTCGTCGATGAGGTCGAGGATGGGGAGCGTCGCCGCGACATCGAAAAACTGCGTCGTCAACCGGCGCCAGGGAGTAAGGCGGGCCCAGGCGAAATCACTCAGGGCTGCATGATCGCCCGGGGCAGTGGCGAACGCGAGTAGCGTCTGCAATGCACCGGCGGGGTGCTGCGAGATGGCGCTGTCGACGACGAGGCGGTCGGAGATGTCGACCAGTTCGGAGAAGAGCGAGCCGCCCTGGCCAGGGTCCGCCGCCCACCAGAGAAAATCGGGGAGGTCGGGCACCAGTAGCGGCGAAGCAATCGAAGCCAGTTGCCGTTCGTTTTCGGTGCTGACGTCGACGGTGATGCATTCGTAGACGATAGCCGGGCGGCTGCGGGTAGCTTCCTGTTCGAGGAGATCGACACGAGCGTCCATCCCGGGCGCGGCCCCGGTGTCCTGGGCTGGATCGGCGATGAGGATGGTCGCCCGTGAGGGGTAGATTTCCGAAAGCGCGGCGATCGTCTGCCGCACCCGATTGGCATCGGCTTTTGTCCGTGTCGCGGCAATCAGATTGAGGGTCGCGGCGCGAGCCGTGACCATGGGCCAGGGGGCGTCGCTCGACTGGCCATTCGGGGAGGGCGTCCGCGCGTCACGGGCCTCGGCGTAGCGCCGCCACAACGCGTTGAGTTGCGCGGTGATCTCGCCAGCGTCATGGACACGGGCCTGCCACGACGCACCGGGGATGGGGCGAGCGACGGGACGGCCGGTCTCCGGTTTGGCATTCGCCAAATGACTTCTCCCCGTGTCTCAGGGACGCCGCCAGGTGCGATCGGTCAGGGAGATCATGGTGTCCGCTTCTTCAGGGCCCCAGGACCCGGCCGCATAGGAGAACGGCGCCGGTACCGCGGGATCGGCCCAGACGTCGAGGATCGGCTGCACGATGGCCCACTCCGCTTCGACCTCGTCGCGGCGAGTGAAGAGCGTCGGATCGCCGCGGATGACGTCGAGCAGCAGCCGCTCGTACGCGTCCGGGCCCGCCTCGCCAAACGCGGAACCGTAGGAGAACTCCATCCGCACCGGACGGATCTGGGTGCCGGCACCGGGCACTTTGGCGTTGAAGCGGATGGCAATCCCCTCGTCAGGCTGGATGCGCATCGAGATGACGTCGGGCGACGGCTCCACCTCCGCCCCGCCGAAGATCATGTGTGGCACCTTCTTGAAGGAAACGGCAACCTCGGTCACACGGCGAGGGAGGCGCTTGCCAGTCCGGAGGAAGAAGGGCACGCTGTTCCAGCGCCAGTTTTCAACCTTCAAACGGAGGGCGACGAACGTCTCGATCTTGCTGTCTGAGGCAACGTCCTCTTCCTCACGGTAACCAGGGACCGACTTGCCACCGACGTAGCCCGGGCAATACTGTCCTGGCACCACCCAGCGCCGGACCTCTTCCTCACCCAAAGGGGGTACGACGGAGCGAAGGACTTTGACCTTTTCGTCCCGCACGGCATTGCCGCTGTAGCGAGAGGGCGGCTCCATGGCCACCACCGTCAGGAGCTGCAACAGGTGGCTCTGCACCATGTCGCGCAGCGCTCCAGCGCGGTCGTAGTAACCGGCTCGGCCCTCGACTCCGATTGACTCGGCGGTGGTGATCTGCACGTTGTCGACGTAGTTCCGGTTCCAGATCGGCTCGAACAGGATATTGGCGAAGCGGAAGGCAAGGATGTTTTGAACCGTTTCCTTTCCCAGGTAGTGATCGATGCGATAGATCTGCCGTTCCGAGAATGCGTCGGCCATCTCCTGGATCAGGTCGCGGGCCGACTCGAGATCGTGGCCGAACGGTTTTTCGATGACGATCCGTTGCCAACCCTGACTTGGCTCTAGGTAGTTCGCCTGGCGCTCTGAAACTGAGGCTGCTTCCAGCCCGTGAATGATCGGCAGGAAGAAATTGGGCGAGGTGGCCAGGTAAAAGATGCGGTTCCCCTTGGTGCCGCGCTCGGCGTCGATCTCGCTCAACCGCTGACCCAACCGGCGGTAGGTTTCTGGATCGGCGAAATCACCCCGCACGTAACAGAGTCCCTTGGCGAAGCCTTGCCAGGCGTCCTCGGTGACCGGGGTGCGTGCATTCGCGGTGACCGCCTCTCGCATCTTCTCCCGAAACTGGTCATCGCTCCAATCGCGATGAGAGACGCCGACGATCGAGAAGCCTTCGGGGAGGGGTTGCCCGACGGCCAGGTCATAGAGTGCCGGCATCAGCTTGCGCGAGGTGAGATCGCCGCTGACACCGAAGATGACCATTGCCGCCGGGGCGATTACGCGGTCGACTTCCGAGGAGCGGAGCGGATTCACCACTTCTTGCGCCTGAGTCCAGGCGTCGACTGGATGCGACCAGACCTCGGAAGGACTTGGCAGCGTCAGATCGGGAGGTTCCGCAACGGTCGTTCGCCCGCCGTCAATGCCATCGGTGAGGGTCGTTGTCGGAGGCGTATCGGTCATTGGATCTATGGCCTCGCACTTTTCGAAGGGTCAAGGAGGGAGTCCACCGGCACTGGCTCTGCTGACGCGTCTGTGACGGCTTGCAAGGGGACCGGCTCCGCCGGTTGCTCCTCGCCGTGCCAGAGGGTGTGGAAGATGCCCTCTCGATCGATACGTTGGTAGGTGTGAGCGCCGAAATAGTCGCGCTGCGCCTGGATCAGGTTGGCGGGAAGAGCCGGCTGGCGCAGGGTGTCGAAGTAGTCGAGCGCTGAGGACGTTCCCGGCACCGGGATGCCCCAGGACCGAGCCGCCACAATTGCGCGGCGGACCCCTCCAAC
>DASUQU010000020.1:0-3885 GCA_036280495.1 Thermomicrobiales bacterium
GTGTTGGCGGGCGATAAGACGATGGAGTCCTAAGGTAGTCCGTATTAACAAGGAGTTGCTCAGCGGTCCACCCGGCTCAGGTAATATGATGCTGGCCCGCGCCGATACGCTCAGCTTTCCGGCCAACTTCACCCTCATCACGGCGATGTACCCGTGTCCCTGTGGTTACTTTGGGGAGCCGTAGCGCGCCTGCTCCTGCGCCCCGGGGCCAACAGCCGGTATCACGTGGGACACCAGGCGCCTACAACGCGAAGCCTCGCTAGTATTGCCGGGTCACTCCAGGAGACTGGCGGCGAGTGCCGGGGTGGAAGGGACCCCGATGCATCGCGTATGGGTGTACGGACGGCTCCTGCATGAAACATCCGTCATTTCGTCGAACGGCAGCAGCCCCGAGCCGAGGCCCAGCGCCGCATCGACCCTAACCAACGGGCAACAGGCCCGGCCCTACAATCTGTTCCTTCGCGTCGCTAACTAGCGTCCGCGGAGCCGCCAGACGTGCCCGGTCCAAGCTGGATCAGTCCTTGCAACCGGAGGAATCCCGATGAACGGCCGCGGCTGCCGCTTCGAGTGCGGTGACAATCTCTGCCTCCGAGGTGGTCGGGTAGCGCGCCCAGTGCGTGGCAATCACGGTCAAGAGGCCCCTGGTCAGGCGATCGGGTGGCGGCGGGCGATCGCCGATCCGGATGCGCCGAATCAGCGCCGTGGCTCTTGCGGTGGGCAAGCGCTGCCGGCCCACGATCCGAGCGACGGCCCGCAGGGACTCTTCGTCATCAATGCGTCCCAGCTCACTCAGCATCGACCACTTCAGGTCACCGTTGCGCTTGACGAAATGGGCGAACGCGGCGTCGCGCGGCACCCATCCGGACTGATCCAGATCGAAGAGCGCGCGGGCCGCCACCATGGCGTAGTGGCGTCCCTGCGCCCCATGGGTTGAGGCGATGCGGTCCTGCCTGGCCAGTTCGCGCGCATACTCGGGGGAGAGCAACCGTGGTCGACCATACGTCGGCTGCTCAATCTTTGACCCCATGCGAAGCGCCCTCCGCATCGCGGAAAAGTGTTCTAGAAGTATAGCGGCAGGTCACATTGCCTCCCATGAGGCCATTGACCGGCCGCAGGCGGGCGAGTTCGGGTTGTCGGCAAGGGGGCGAGGGGCGAATCCAGGGCATGATTCGTGCAGGCAGTCATGGGCACTGCCCGTGAACCTCGACTCTTGCTCATGGCAGGAAGCAGTCGGCAAAATCCCGGGTCGTAGTCCACGGCGGCTCACCTGACGACGCCGATCGCTGGATCGGCAGGAGGAACGCACAGTGCGGATCGCCATCCTGGCCCCACTGGTGGAGCCGGTGCCACCCCCGCTGTATGGCGGAACGGAACGGGTCGTTTCACTCCTGACAGAGGAGCTCGTCCGGCGCGGGCATAATGTGACACTCTTCGCGTCAGGCGACTCCCGGACGGCGGCGACACTGGTTCCTGTCTGCCCCAGAGGTCTCCGGCTCGATCCGGAAGTCAAGGATTACGCTGCCTACACCCTCGTCGCCCTCGGCCAGGCCTATGCCCATGACGGCGAGTTCGACCTGTTCCACAACCATAACGACTACCTCGCGTTCGCCCTGGCACGATTGGCGCAGACTCCGACGGTGACGACCACGCATGGCCGGCTCGATCTGCAGGAGGTGCGTCGCTTCTACCAGCTGTATCCCGAGCAGCGGCTGGTCTCCATCAGCCACGACCAGAGGAAATGGCTGCCAGACGCGAACTGGACAGGAACTGTCCACAACGGCGTCGCCGTCGACCACTTCCGGCTCCGCCAGACTCCGGGCGATTATCTCGTCTTTCTCGGTCGGATCAGTCCGGAGAAGCGACCCGACCGGGCCATCGAGATCGCCCGTGACGTCGGGATGAAGCTGGTGATCGCGGCCAAGGTCGATGCGGTCGATCGGGATTACTATGAGAGTGCGATCGCTCCCCTGATCCAAGCGAATCGCGGACTGGTCGAATTTATCGGCGAGGTCGACGAGCGCGAAAAGGACGAGGTGCTCGGGAAAGCCTACGCGTATCTCTTCCCGATCGACTGGCCGGAGCCGTTCGGTCTGACCATGGTCGAGGCGATGGCCACCGGCACCCCGGTGATCGCCACCCAGAACGGGTCGGTACCGGAAATCGTCCAGGATGGCGTAACCGGCTTCGTTTGCTCGACCTTCAAGGAATTGATCGAGGCGGTGCCGAAAGTGGCATCGCTCGACCGCGTTGCGTGCCGTCGACATGTCGAACGCCACTTCACGCCGGCAGCGATGGCGGATGGCTACGAGGCGATCTACCATACCCTGCTGGCGGGTGAGACACCGCTCGCGCATACTCCAGGGCCGTACCCGCCGCATCCCTGAAGCATCTCGCCGCGCCAGAAGAGAGACCAGTCACGAGAGCGTGACCGGGCTGATCGCCATAAACGGCCAGCCCGAGGATCCACGGGCGGGAGAGCGGCGTGCTTCAGCAAGACCTCGTACTCAAGCACAATGAGTTGTATCTCGTCGGCGAGGACACCTCCGACAGCAGCCGGGAGCGTGCAACCGGGCTCTATTTACGGGATACCCGCTTCCTGAGCTCCTGGGACCTACGCGTCAACGGGACGCCGCTGGAACCCCTCGAAGTCCGCGTCCTGGGACCGGATCGGGCGGTGATCGTCGAGGCGAACGGGACACTTGCGGCTGATGGGCAACGGATAACCGAGCCGGTTCTCCCCCTCACGGTTGCGGTGGAGCAGCATGTCGAGCTTGGCGCTGACCTGCGCATCCGGATCGTCCTCAGCAACTACAGTGGGCGGTTGCTGCCATTGTCGCTATCCCTCGAGATCGGCGGTGACTTCCGTGACGTATTCGACATTCGGGGAATCCCGCATCGTGAACGAGCCGGAACCTACATCTCGCCGGTGCAATTGCCCGAGGGGCTTGCTCTCGGCTACACCAACCGTTCCGGCGCCACGACCAGGCTCCTGGTCAGTTTTAGCCGCTCACCATCGCTCATGGTCGCCTCAGCTCCAGTGGACGAGACTGAGCCCGAGCCAACCGTGCTGCTGCCAGGACTCGATCAAATATCTCCGGCACAACCGGCCCCACCACCACCACATGGCAAGGCGTTCTTCGACCTCTCACTAGAACCGCGCGCTTCCTGGGAACTCCTCGTGACGCTGACGCCATCAGCGGCGGAGGGACCTCCGATCTCAGAGCAGGAATCGGATCATCACAACGCCGACCGTTGCGGGCCGGCCCGGATTGCCACCGACCACTTCTGGGTCAACCGCATCATCGACCGCGCCGCCGCCGATCTGGATATGCTGCAGACGTCATGCCGCGATGGCACGTTGACTGCTGCCGGCATCCCCTGGTTCGTTGCACCGTTTGGCCGGGACAGTCTGATTGCGTCCCTACAGACGCTCTACGTCGCGCCCGGTCGCGCCAAGGAGACGCTGCGGACTCTGGCAGCGCTACAGGGGCGAGCGGTCGATCCTTTCCGGGAGGAGGAACCGGGCAAGATCCTGCACGAAACGCGCTACGGCGAGAGGGCTCGTCTCGGCGACATTCCGCATACACCCTACTATGGGACCGTCGACGCCACACCGCTCTTCGTCATGCTCTTCGCCAAAACGATCCGTTGGACGGGCGATGAGTCGCTCTTTCGTGAGCTCCTGCCGAACGTGCAAAGAGCACTGGAGTGGATCGAGCAGTGGGGCGACCGCGATCGCGACGGACTCGTCGAGTACACCACGCAAAGCCCTGATGGCGTCCGCATCGTCCACCAGGGGTGGAAAGACAGCCATGACTCGCTCCACGACGCGGATGGCCGCTCGGTCACCGGATCTATCGCCCTGGTCGAGGTGCAGGGATACGT
>DASUQU010000021.1:0-2520 GCA_036280495.1 Thermomicrobiales bacterium
ACTCTCGGCACCTGAGTGCCGCTAGAGGCGTAGCCGCGACGCACGCGCCGTAGCTCGGTGCGGCGCCGAGCTTTCATGGCTGTCCCGAAAGCGAGAAGAAGGAGTTCACTGGAGTGAGCACGACGACGGAGAGGCCGGGAACGAAACAGGGGACCGGGTTCGACATGCGGCACAAGAGCCGCGTCATTCTCGACGGCAACGATCGCGCCGGTGCCCGCGCCATGCTCAAAGGTACGGGCTTTGATGACGAAGACCTGAAACGCCCGATCATCGGGGTGGCTCATTGCTGGATCGAGACGATGCCTTGCAACCTCAACCAGCGCGATCTAGCCCGGCACGTCAAAGAGGGAATTCGTGCCGCCGGTGGAACGCCGCAAGAGCTCAATACCATCTCCGTCTCCGACGGTGTGACGATGGGAACCGAGGGGATGAAGGCCTCACTCGTCTCGCGCGAGGTCATCGCGGACTCGGTGGAGCTGGTGGCGCGGGGGCACATGTTCGATGCCATCATTGGCATCGGCGCCTGTGACAAAACGTTGCCCGGGCTAGCCATGGCGCTGGTGCGGCTGAACATCCCTGGCATCCTGCTCTACAGCGGATCGATCCTGCCGGGACACTTCCACGGCAAGGAAGTGACCATCCGTTCGGTCTACGAGGCGATCGGCGCCAATGCCGCGGGCAAGATGAGCGATGAGGAGCTCATCGAGCTGGAAAACGTGGCTTGCCCCGGCGCGGGAGCCTGCGGCGGCCAGTACACCGCGAACACGATGGCGATGGCGATGGAGTTCATCGGACTCTCGCCGATGGGCTCGGCCTCGCCACCAGCCACTGATGCCCGCAAGAACGCCATTGGCAAGGAAGCCGGCGAACTGATCATGGACGTGCTCAGCCGGGGTGTCTTGCCCAAGGACATCCTGACGCGGGTGGCGTTCGAGAACGCCATCGCCGGGGTGGCCAGCAGCGGCGGCTCGACTAACAGCGTGCTGCATCTGATCGCCCTGGCGCGCGAAGCGGGCGTTCCCCTGACCATCGATGACTTCGACCAGATCTCTCGTCGCACGCCCCTGTTCTGTGACCTGATGCCCGGGGGGCGCTATGCGGCATCCGACCTTGACCTGGCCGGAGGCACCCCAGTTGTCGCCAAGCGCATGGTCGATGCTGGACTGGTCCACGAAGATGCGATGACGGTCACCGGGGACACGTTCGCGGAGGCGGCCACCAAGGCGAAGGAGACGCCGGGTCAGGATGTGGTGCGGCAAATCGGGAACCCCTGCAAGGATACCGGCGGTCTGGTGATCCTCAAGGGAAACATCGCGCCGAATGGGGCAGTGGTGAAGCTCTTCGGCTACGAGCGCGAGCAGCACCGAGGACCGGCCCGGGTCTTCGACTCCGAGCCGGCGGCGCATGAGGCTGTCCTGGAGCGCAGGATCAACCCGGGTGACGTCGTTGTCATTCGCTACGAAGGCCCGGTCGGCGGTCCTGGAATGCAAGAGATGCTGGGGGTGACCGCGGCTATCGTGGGACAAGGGCTCGGTGATTCTGTCGCGTTGGTGACCGACGGGCGCTTCAGCGGCGCGACCAAGGGACTCATGATCGGCCACGTGGCGCCGGAGGCGGGTGTCGGCGGACCACTGGCGGCGGTCCAGGAAGGCGACACGATCGTGATCGATACGACCGCGCGGCGGCTCGACGTCGAGCTAAGCGACGATGAGATTGCCAAACGGTTGGGATCCTGGTCGCCGCCTACGCCGAAGTACGATCGCGGCGTTCTGGCCAAGTACGCGGCGCTCGTCACGCAGGCTGACAACGGCGCGATCATGCGAGTGGGGTTCGATCTGTAGACGAGACGGCAAGACGGCTAGTCGGCAAGGAGACCGGGGTGGCTCACGCCCCCCGGTCTTTATTTGGGGGAGAGGTGTTCTGCGGCAAGGATGGCGTGGGCAACGCCGAGGAGATCGTCCGCCAAGATTTCCGGTGGAGCGAAGGGGTCGGGCGATTGACCGGGTCTGGCGACGAAGGCGCCGCGCAATCCTGCCCGCGTCGCCCCGGCAATGTCCCAGCCGTGCGCCGCGACCATCCAGATCGATCCGGGCGCGAGAGCGAGTCGTCTGACCGCGAACTCGTACACCTCCGGCGCGGGTTTCACCGCGCCCGCCTCATCGACAGACATGGTCTCGTCGAAGAGCGGCGAGAGCCCGGCATGTTGAAGCTGCAGCTGGACAACCGGAAGCGGGTTGTTCGAGAGCGCGGCGGTCGCCAGACCCGTCTGCCGCAGGGTGAGCAGGGCGGGTGCCACATCGACGTGAGCCGGCAGCCGCAGCATGGCCTCGCGCAGCTGTCCGGCCGCTTCGCCCGGTAGCGATACCCCGCGACGATGAGCGATAGCCGACAGCGCGGCAGCCCCAACCTCGCCAAAGCTCCTGAACTCGCGGGTCGCGGCAAGCGTCATCGCGAAGTGGAGCGTTTGCGCGAACCACTCTTTCCTGGCGCTCGGATCGCCGAACCAGCGAAGAAACAACG
>DASUQU010000022.1:0-6813 GCA_036280495.1 Thermomicrobiales bacterium
AAGTGCGGAATCGGCAGCGGTGGTCGCCGCCGGTCGTCCCCGGTGCACGATGTGCGGGGAGCCGATGGGGCCTGGCTCGCATGTCTGCCCGCAGCAGAACGGTCACTTTCGCCACGATCTGGAAGCCGTCGAAGACGCCGAAGATGTCTAAAGATTGCGAATTTTCAGTTCTGGTGCGGCCAGCGGATTGACAAAGAATCGTCACATGCCATACGATTCACGACACTGGTGGATAATCCGCCTAAAGTGTGGTGCAGTATCGATGAGATCTTCATTTGCAAGCATCATCATTTCCTCGGTAGCGGGCCTCGTACTTACGGGGCTCCCGGTAGGGGGCCGCGTGCGCTAAGGGGGGCCATCAAGTCGGCGGAAGCCGAAAACAATGTAGACGAGTTTCTGGATCGGCCTCCCACTGGTGGGAGGCCATTTTGATGTCAAGGATCAAGGGCATGATCGTGAGAAGTGCGGGGACCCGGATGTACCGGTCGGGAACCTAGGGAAGGGGTCAGTGATGGCAGGGACCGGGACCACAACGGCGAGGACATCGCCGGACCGAACGAGCTCCGGACGTGGAAAAAAGGAACGGCCGGTGCTGACGGGGTCGCAAATCGTTTGCCGGGCGCTCGAGGACGAAGGCGTGGATACGGTTTTCGGCTACCCCGGCGGTGCGGTGATCCCGCTGTACGATGCGTTGCCAGGAGCCGGGTTTCACCATGTCCTGGTCCGGTTCGAGCAATGGGCGGCGCTCGCGGCCGAAGGGTACGCGCGTGCGACTGGCAAGCCTGGCGTTTGCCTCGCCACGTCGGGTCCGGGCGCGACCAACCTGGTCACCGGGCTCGCCGATGCCATGCTTGACTCGGTCCCAATTGTCGCCATCACCGGACAGGTGATCCAACCACTCATCGGCCGCGATGCCTTCCAGGAAGTCGACATTACGGGCATCACTTTGCCGGTCACGAAGCACAATTATCTGGTCAATCGCATTCAGGACCTGGCTCCGACATTCAAAGAGGCGTTCCACCTGGCCACAACCGGCCGGCCGGGACCGGTGCTGATCGACATCCCGAAAACTCTCTTCCTCCAAAAACATGAGTACGAGTATCCCGAAACCGTGTCCCGGCGCGGGTACCAACCGACATCAGTTCCAAACATGCGGCAGGTGCGGCTGGCGGCGGAGGCGATAAGAAAGGCGCGCAAGCCGCTGATCATGGCGGGCCACGGCATCATGTTGAGCGGCGCGACCGGGTTGTTCCGGACGTTTGTCGAAAAGACCGGCATTCCCATCGCGTATACGCTCCTTGGTCTCGGCTCGTTCCCCGAGGAGCACCCTCTTGGGCTGGGGTTGATGGGCATGCACGGGCACAGGCATGTCAACGACGCCCTCGATGAGTGCGACCTCCTGATCAACATCGGGGCGCGATTCGACGACCGGGCAACTGGCCAGGTCAGCGGGTTCGCGCAAAACGCGTTCGTCGTTCACGTCGATATCGACCCGGCCGAGATCGGGAAGAACGTCCGCACCGACGTTCCTGTGGTCGGCGACGCCGCCGAAGTACTGAGGCTGTTGATCCCTGAAGTCGAGGGGGCCTGCCATGACGACTGGATGGCCTGGATCGATTCGCGGCGCGACCGAGCCCTCGACGAGGCGCTCGAGGAGCGGCCGGCATGGCCGGAGCCGTACACCATCGTCAAGTCGATTGCCGAGGCGACAAATGGTGAGGCAATTCTGACCACCGACGTCGGGCAGCACCAGATGTGGGCGGCCCAGCACTTCGGCTTCAATCACCCAGACCGTTGGATCACGTCGGGTGGCCTCGGCACGATGGGTTTCGGCTTGCCATCGGCGATCGGGGCCAAGATCGGCCGGCCCGACCTCGAGGTTTGGGCGGTGATCGGGGACGGTGGTTTTCAAATGTCCTGCAACGAGCTCGCGACGGCCGTGCAGGAGAACCTCGACCTCAATATCGCGATCATCAATAACGGATATCTAGGGATGGTCCGCCAGTGGCAGGACCTCTTCCACTCCAAGAATTACTCCGAGGTCAAGATCGGCGCACCGAACTTCGAAAAGCTTGCGGAGGCGTATGGCATTACGGGAATTACCGTGCGCTCTGACGCGGAGATTCGTCCGGCGATTGAACGAGCCCGAGCGATCCGTGGACCGGTGCTCATCGACTTTGTGATTGAGCCCGAAGCGAACGTCTGGCCGATCGTCCCGCCCGGTGCCGCGAATTCCGGGATGCTGCACAAGCAGCGATTTGAAGGGTAGGGGGCATCGTGAAGAATCGTCACACGCTGAGCGTTCTCGTCGAGGATCACCCCGGGGTCCTCAACCGCGTAGTCTCGCTGCTGCGCCGGCGCTCATTCAACATCGACTCGATCACGGTCGGGCACTCGGAGCAGCCCGAGATCTCGCGCATGACCATTGTCGTTATCGGCCGGGACGAAGAAGTGGAGCAGGCCGGTAAGCAACTTTACAAGCTCATGGAAGTGCTGAAGGTCATCGACGTTACGTCGCTGAACTGCGTCGCGCACGAGATGGCGCTGATCAAAGTGGCGGCAAAGTCTCAGACGCGGTCGGAAATCCTGCAGATCGCGCAGATTTATGACGCGCGGATCGTCGATGCCAGCCCGACGACCTTGCTGATCGAAGCCACCGGCCCGGAAACCCACATCGATGGACTGCTGAACATGTTGAAAGCTTTCGGGATCCGGGAGCTCGTCCGAACAGGTCCGGTCGCGATGATGAGAGGTTCAACGACGGTCGGAGTCAAGGAAAGCTCTCGCCCGGAGCGGGAACTGGCGGTTGCCGGCAACGGCACGACGCCACACGCGAACTGAGCCTGGGGCGTCCTGTCAGCGAAGCCCTTGCCTGGAGATAGGCGGCTAAGCCGGGCGGAGGGTTCGGAGTACAAGAGCAGCGCGCGACGCTGGAACGATCATGGGGGAGATGCATGCCCGCGAAGGTCTATTACGAGAGCGATGCCGGACTCGACGCGCTCCAGGGCAAGACGGTAGCTGTTATCGGTTACGGTAGCCAGGGGCACGCTCATGCGCTCAATCTCCGCGATTCCGGGATGGATGTGGTGGTTGGGCTGCACGAAGGAAGCAAGAGCCGGGCGAAGGCCGAGTCCGAGGGTCTTCGTGTCATGTCGGTCGGCGACGCAGTCCGCGAGTCCGATGTGATCATGGTGCTGGTTCCGGATCATATCCAGAAGCGTCTCTACGAGGACGAAATCGCCCCGAATCTGACTCCCGGCAAGACGCTGATGTTCGCCCACGGATTCAACATCCACTTCGGCGCTATTACGCCACCACCCGGTATCGACGTTGCGATGATCGCGCCCAAGAGTCCGGGACATCGATTGCGTGAGCTGTTCCAGGAAGGCGTCGGAGTTCCCGCTCTTCTTGCCGTGCACCAGGACGCGACGGGCGGGGCCACCGACACCGCGCTGGCTTATGCCAGGGCGCTCGGATCGCTCCGAGCCGGTGTGCTGGGCACCACGTTTAAGGAGGAGACCGAGACTGACTTGTTTGGCGAGCAGGCGGTCCTCTGCGGCGGCGCTAGCCATTTGATCGAAGCAAGTTTCAACACACTCGTCGACGCCGGATACCAGCCTGAGATCGCCTATTTTGAATGCCTCCACGAACTCAAGCTGATCGTCGACCTTATCTATGAAGGTGGGCTTGAGTACATGCGCTACTCCGTCAGTGACACCGCTGAGTACGGTGACTACTACGCGGGACCTCAGGTCATTGACGATCATGTGAAGGAAACGATGCGCGGGCTGCTGGCGCGGATCCAGGACGGTTCGTTCGCCCAGGAGTGGATTGCAGAGAACGAAGCCGGACGAGAGCGATTCTTGAGTATGCGCGAGAAGGCGCAGGGCAGCAGAGTCGAACAGGTCGGCGCCGAGCTGCGGAAAATGATGCCTTGGTTGAAGAAGGGCCGGCCCGCCGCGGTCGCCGGCCAGACTGGAGACTGAGCGATGCCCGAGGAAGATGTACCAGGCACGGAGCATCCACGAGTCATCGTCTTCGACACCACGTTGCGGGACGGCGAACAGTCGCCCGGCGCGACGCTGACCGCGGACGAAAAGCTCGAAGTGGCTGATGCACTGGTCGATCTTGGCGTTGACGTCATGGAGGCGGGATTCCCCGCAGCGTCGCCCGGTGACTTCGAAGCGGTGCGGGCCATTGCTAATCGCGTGAAAGGCGTCACGGTAGCCGGACTCGCGCGATGTAATGAGAGCGACATCGAGCGGGCGGCAATGGCAGTCAAAGGCGCCGAGTCGGCCCGGATCCACACCTTCATCGCGACGTCTGATATCCATCTCAAGCACAAACTACGCATGAGCCGTGGAGAGGTGCTCGGGCGCGTCGACCGGATGGTCCGATTCGCGAAGTCGTTCACGAGCGACATCGAGTTCTCTGCCGAAGACGCGACTCGGTCCGACTGGGAGTTTCTGGCTCAGGTCTTTGCTAAGGCGATCGCCGCGGGAGCGACGACGATCAACGTACCGGACACCGTCGGCTACACCTCGCCGGTCGAGTACGCGGCGCTCATCGAATACCTCGCTACGAATGTTCCCGGTGTCGGGACGGCCATCATTTCGGTTCACTGCCACGACGACCTTGGAATGGCCACCGCGAACACCCTGGCGGCAGTGCGAGC
This sequence comes from Thermomicrobiales bacterium, assembly GCA_036280495.1. Lineage (GTDB taxonomy): Bacteria > Chloroflexota > Chloroflexia > Thermomicrobiales > UBA6265 > JACCXM01. The sequence goes on from DASUQU010000022.1 coordinate 4,676, forward strand.
CGGGGCGCGGCAAGTTGAAGTCACCATGAACGGGATCGGCGAACGCGCGGGGAACACTTCGCTGGAAGAAGTCGTGATGGCCCTGGCGACGCGGGGGGATCAATTCGGAGGCGCCGCCACGCGCATCCGAAAGGAGCGTCTGGTTCCCGTCAGCCGGCTCGTCAGCATCTTGACCGGCGTTCCGGTTCAGCCAAATAAGGCCATCGTTGGAGCAAACGCCTTCGCCCACGAGGCCGGCATCCACCAGGACGGAATGCTGAAGGAGCGCACCACTTACGAGATCATGGACCCGACCGACGTCGGTTGGGAGGGAACCCGGCTGGTGCTCGGTAAGCACTCCGGGAGGGCGGGGTTCCGGAACACACTGCAGGAGATTGGCATCCGACTGGACGAGGACCAGATCAATGAGGCGTACCAGCGCTTCCTGGCTCTTGCCGATCGCAAGAAGACCGTGACGGCTGCCGACCTGGTGGCGCTCGTGAGTGATCAGCTGGAAGCTGCTGATGACCCATTGCAGCTCGTTCGGTGGAACGCGAGCATCGGATCCGCGGGGCCGGCCACGGGGAGCGTCGTTGTGAGCCGGGAAGGCACTGAGATAAGCGGTGACGGCCAGGGGAACGGCGCTGTCAACGCGCTATTCCAGGCGATCGACGCGGCCGTGGCGGTTCCATGCGAGTTGGAGGAGTATCAGGTCGAAGCAGTCACGCCCGGAGAAGATGCCCAGGGGCAGGTGCGGCTGCGGATTCGCGCTGGCGACAAGGTCTTCACCGGCCATGGGCTCGCCACAGACGTCATCGAGGCCAGCGCCAGGGCATATCTGGCGGCGTTGAGCAGGGTCATTCAGGACGACCCAACCCCGATGATCGCCGGCCCGGTCTCCGCGGTGTCCCGTTGGACATGAAATTGGAACGGTGGTTGAGTCAGGATTTGGCAGCACCGTCGCGTCGAGGAAATCAACCGTGAGCGAGAACGGTAGTCCGAAAACACTGAGTGAAAAGCTCTGGGAACGTCACCTGGTCCACGAAGCGCCGGGCGAGCATGACCTGCTCTATATCGACATGCACCTCGTGCATGAGGTCACCTCACCCCAAGCTTTCGACGGCCTGCGCTTGGCAGGCCGACCGGTGCGCCGCCCTGACTTGACAGTCGCCACGGCCGACCACAACGTGCCGACGATCCGGATCGAGTTGCCCATCGAAGACCCGATCTCCGCAAAACAGCTCTCGGCACTCGATGCAAACTGTGGCGATTTCGGCGTGCAACTCTACCCGCTAGCCGACCCCAGGCAAGGAATCGTCCATGTTATCGGTCCGGAGCAGGGACTTACTCTGCCCGGGATGACGATCGTCTGTGGCGACAGTCACACTTCCACCCATGGCGCCTTCGGTGCCCTTGCATTCGGCATTGGCACCAGCGAGGTCGAGCACGTACTGGCGACCCAGACTCTCCCCCAAGTTCGGCCCAAGACCATGGGCATTACGGTCGATGGGGAACTGCAAACAGGGGTCACCGCAAAAGACGTGATTCTCGCCATCATCGGCAAGATCGGCACCGGGGGAGGTATCGGCCATATCATCGAGTATCGCGGATCGACGATTCAGTCGCTCTCGATGGAGGGCCGCATGACCGTCTGCAACATGTCGATCGAGGCTGGCGCAAAGGCGGGCATGGTTGCACCGGACGACACGACGTTTGCCTACATCGAAGGCCGCCCGCATGCGCCGACAGGCAAGCTCTGGGAGCGGGCCCTGGACGACTGGAGGACGCTTCCCACGGACACCGATGCGGTTTTCGACCGTGAAGTGTTCCTCGACGGCGCGGCCATCCGGCCGCATGTTTCATGGGGCACCAATCCGGGCCAGGTCGTGCCTATAGATGGGGCCGTACCGCATCCCGGAGCAATCGAGGACCCAGGGGCGCGCGAGGTCGCTTCCCGAGCGCTGCGTTACATGGGGCTGGAGCCCGGCACCCCGATGCGCGAGATCCCGGTCGACACGGTGTTCATCGGATCGTGCACGAATAGCCGGATCGAAGATTTGCGACTCGCGGCCACCGTCGTCGCCGGTCGCAAGGTCCAGCAGTCCGTTCGGGCGATGGTGGTCCCTGGTTCGATGCGCGTCCGCGCGCAGGCGGAATCC
>DASUQU010000023.1:0-3964 GCA_036280495.1 Thermomicrobiales bacterium
TTCCAGGAGGTGCAGGCAGCTCCCGTGTCCCCCCGGACGGCTTCGTCGGACGAGCACGGCCAGGACCGCGACGCCGCCGCCGACGCCCTGATGCGGGAATTGCTGGAAACCAGGGAGCGGCTTCGCAACACCACGGAGGAGCTGGAAGCAGCCAACGAAGAGCTGCAATCCACCAACGAGGAGTACCTCTCGGTCAACGAGGAGCTGCAATCCGCCAACGAGGAGCTGGAGACTTCGAAGGAGGAGCTGCAGTCAGTCAACGAGGAGCTGACCACGGTCAACGGCGAGCTGGCGCACCGGGTCCAGGAGCTGGACCGCGCCAACAATGACTTGCGGAACCTTCTGGAGAGCACGCAGATCGCCACGATCTTCCTCGACAACAGCCTGCGGGTCACCAACTACACCCCCGCCATGACCGAGGTGTTCCACCTGGTCGAGAGTGACATTGGCCGGCCGATCGGCCACGTCAAGGCGCGCGTGGTCTATGACGAGCTGCAGGAGGACGTTCAGCGGGTTCTGCGCACGCTCGGTTCTGTGGATCGCGAAGTCCGGAACCCGGCGACGGGCGCCCGCTATATGGCTCGTGTGCTGCCCTACCGCAGCGTCGACAACTACATCCGCGGTGTCGTCCTGACCTTCATGGACATGACGCCGCTCACCAGGGCGCAGCAGGCGCTGCAGGAAAGCGAGAGGCATGCCAAGCTGCTCCTGGCCGAGTTGCAGCACCGGGTCAGGAACACGCTGGGCGTGGTGCGCTCGATCGCTCGCCGGTCGGCCCGTACGAGCGAGACCGTGGAGGAGTACGCCATGCACCTCGACGGGCGCATCAACGCGTTTGCGCGGGTGCAGGCCATGGTGACCCGGAACCCTGAGGCTGGTGTCGACCTCGCAATGCTGGTGGCCGACGAACTCCTTGCGGTCGGGGCGAACGAAAGGGAGCAGGTGCGACACATCAAGGGCCCGCAGGTCCGCCTGCAGCCGAAGGCGGCTGAGACGGTGGGTCTTGCCATCCACGAGCTGACGACGAACGCGGTGAAGCATGGCGCGCTCTCGCGCGAGAAGGGGCGCGTCATAGTGGAATGGGCCTTCGAGAACGTGGGCGAGGAGCGCCGTCTCGTATTCCACTGGACGGAGACCGGCATGAAGTTGTCGGGTCAGGAGCCCGCACGGCGCGGGTTCGGGGCCGAGCTGATCGAGCGGACGCTCGCGTACGACCTCGGCGGCCAGGCGAGGCTGGAGTTCACGCCGGAGGGTCTGCGCTGCACCATCAGCCTGCCTGCTGGGGATGACATCATCCGTGAGGTCGAGCGTCCTGTGTCCGATACATGAACCCCTCGCAGCCTCGCACCATGCATCTTCAAGCGATCAGGTTGTCCAGCAGTCCCGTGCGGAAGGATCGACTTCTGCCGCCGGATTGTGAAACCGTCTGCTATGGGTCTTGGCTGTGTCTAAACGCGGTTTGTATCGCCGAGGGGGCTCGGAGGACGGTTGCGAACGCGAAGGGCCCACAGGGGCTTAGGCGAGGCCCGGACAATGGAATGCGAGCCTTGGCGTCCGGTGCGTCCGGTGCGCCAGGGCGGGGTGGATAAAGGGCGGGGCTTCAGGCAACCCCGATCGCCGCGATCAGGCGCTGCCGGCCGAGGATGTTCATCACTCGGGTCAGATTGTAGGCGAGCACATGCAGCGCCATCTCGGCGGCGACATTGGGCAGGCGCCTCATCAGGAAGTGCGTCGCGCCCATGCGAGCCTTGATGGTGCCGAAGGGGTGCTCGACCGTCTCGCGCCTGGTCCGCATGGCATCCGGATTAGCATCGAGCCGGCGCTGGACTTCCTCAAGGAGATGCTCGTGCTCCCAGCGGGTGATCCGGCGCTCCTTGGACGGCGTGCACTGCCGCTTGATCGGACAGGCCGCGCAAGCGGCGCTCGACCAGTAGCGACGCAGCCGCATGCCGTTCTCGACGTTGCTGAAGCGGTAGGTCAGAATCGCTCCAGACGGGCAGCGATAGGCGTCCTGATCGGGTAAATAGGCAAAGTCCTGCTTACCGAACCGTCCATCGGCTTTCGCGCCGGAGGTCATGGGCTTGGGCAGGGTCACGGTAATCTTCGCCTCCGCGCAGGCCAGGATCTCATTGCTGTCGAAGTAGCCGCGGTCTGCGACCACCTCGAGGGTTTCGGTTTGCAGCGCCTCCTTGGCCGCTTCCGACATGCGGGCGAGCTGGCCCCGATCGTTGCCGATATTGATCACGTCATGCGCGACGATCAGGTGATGCTCGGTGTCCACCGCTACCTGCACGTTGTAGCCCACCACGCCCGAACCGCGCCCGCTCGTCGCCATCGAGCGGGCATCTGGGTCGGTGAGCGAGATCTGGTGGTCGGGTGCCTCGTTCATCTTAGCCTCGAGCGCCTCAAGCCGATCCATCTCCTGCTTCAACCGCGCGATCTTCTCCTTCAGCCGTGCGGTCTTGGTCAGAATGGCCTCCGACTGCTCTTGCAGGTCGGCGCTATCGAGCTGACTCAGGTAGCGTGCGATGCTCTCCTCGATCTGGGCCATCCGCCGCGCCATCTTGGCGTGCGTGAAGTTCTTGTCACGGTTGTTCACCGCCTTGAACTTGCTCCCGTCGACCGCGACGCCGCCGCCCTGCAGAAGCTCCATGCTCCGGCACAGCGCCACGAAGCGCGCACAGACCTTGCGGATCGCGGCGCCGTTCTCCTTGCGGAAGTCAGCAATCGTCTTGTGGTCCGGAACGAGCCGCCCGAGCAGCCACATCAGCTCGACATTGCGCCCCGCCTCGCGTTCCAGCCGCCGGCTCGACTGAACGCGGTTGAGATAGCCGTAGATGTAGAGCCGCAGGAGGTCAGCCGGATGGTACGAGGGTCGGCCCGTCGCCTTCGCAACTGCGCCCTCGAACCCCAACGCAGGAAGATCAAGCGCTTCGACGAAGGCCTCGATTACACGAACCGTGTTGTCCTCGCCTACCCAGTCATCGAGGCATTCGGGCAGGAAGGTCGTCTGCGAACGATCCGCGCCCACCACGAAACGCCCCATGTGGCCCTCCTCGTCCGATCGAGGGAAGCGTAGCTGACTCGCGCGTTTTCACACAGCCAGGGTCACGTCTTGCCCTGCCCGACCTGTGCTGAATGCCCGCTCATGATGCATGGGCGGGTGCCGGTCACAGGTCCGGGTCGTGCCATGGCCGGATGGTCACGATGGAACTGGCTTTGACCGATTGATGTGGCTGACGGGCACCGAGCCAACCGCCGGATGTCTCGTTCAAGCTTGTCCTCGCCGCTCAAAACGATCCGCCGGTCCTGAAATCGCCGCCGCCGAAGGACCCGCCGGTCCCGAACCCGTCCGGGGGTGGGATCGGCAGTCCACCGCCAAAGCCGGAATCCCACGGACTCGGCCCACGATGGAACCCGCCGCGCAGGACCTGCCCCAGGATCGCGCCGCCGATCGCGCCCGTCAGGACGCCGCTCAGCACGTTGCCCAGGGCCGCCTCGTTGCCGACGGTGCCGTACGGCGTGTCGTAGCCTTGATGCCGGAGTTCCTCCCACTCGCGCTCGATCATCGTGCGACGCTGGGCGGTCTCCTTGAGCTTGCGGTGGGCGTCGACCGCCTCACGCAGGGTCCGGTCGATCATCGCGTCGGTCGTCTGGATGCGCCGGACGATCTCCTCGTCGCGCGGCGTCGGCGTGCGTAACGCCTCCTGGTAGAGGTGATTGAGGTCCTCGCGCTTGTCGGCGGTCGCCAGCAGCTCGACGGCCTCGCGATACGGGGCGTCTCCCTCCAGGATCGAGGCGTCATAAGTGCGGTCCAGCGTGGCAAGAGACACCTTCGCCTCGGCGAGCCCATGCTCCGCGTTGGCCAGCGCGTCCCGTGCTTTGGCCGCCTCGGCCTCCGCCGCCTCGATGCCGGCCTCCACCAGCGCCTTACGCTCCAAGGCCGTGAGCTTTTCCCGTTCCT